>CALFKA010000164.1 GCA_937880545.1 uncultured Clostridia bacterium
ATCTACACTCTTTCCCTACACGACGCTCTTCCGATCTGCAGTCTTCCGTTTTGGGAATAACGAGAGCGGCGGTGGTCGCTTGAATATTAAAGATCGCGTTTCCACAACTTCCGAAGGTAAAGAGTATCTCGTCGACATCCTCCAACGCGTCGATTTCCTCCTGGAGTTTTGTATGCAGAAGCGAGGGCTTATTGTGATACTTTGTCTCGATCCAGACGATCGGCAAATCTGACCCCAAAAGGGTCATCGCTTTTGTCAGTTCGTCTCTTAGCATTTCACAGGCAATAATCGCTTGTCGCATACGCTCTCCCGTAAATCGACAGGTGCAGGTGTTATCCTTTAAGCGGGCCGATCATCCCTTTGCGGTAGGAAGTGGTGAACTTTCGGCAGTGTCTGTCCTTGCCAAGTAGCATGTTGGCAGCCAGGAGAGTTCCCATCGTATCGCGGTTGAGGGGATCCATGATCGCTGAGTCCATGCCGGCATACATCGCCATAGTCAGGAAGTTTTGGTTGATAATCCTACGAAGAGGCATGCCAAAAGAGATATTACTGAGCCCTGACGTGATGTGGATGTTGGGATACATCTCTTTGATCTGTCTCGTTGCTTCAGCAAACTTGATCAGCGACTGATTGTCCGTGGAGATGGCGATGACCAGCGGGTCAACAAAGATGCGGCTCTCATCGATATCATAGTGTTTTGCCTTCTCAACGATGCTCTTTGTAATATTAATGCGGGTCTCGACGTCTGTGGGAATCCCGTTATTGTCACAAGTGAGGGCGACGACCTTCCACTCTGTCCCCTGCATCGCCGGGAAAATCATTTCACATTTGCCATGCTCTTCCGACACGGAATTGATCAGACCCGGGCGTTTTGCAAGAGGGAGTACTTCCAGAATCACTTGGGGATCGGGACTGTCGATGCACAGAGGGGTATCCACCGCATCTTGGACAATCTCCATCATCCATTTGAGTGTCTCCACTTCGACGTCGGGTGCTGTTCCTGCACATACATCGATGTAGTCTGCGCCGGCTTCTGCCTGTTTGATGGCGAGATTTCGCACAAATTCAGCATCTTTTTCTAAGATCGCCTTACCGACGCTTGGAATGGTGCCGTTTAGTTTTTCTCCTATAATAATCATCTTGACCACCTTTTATTAATTGGCGTGAGTAGTGGGACGTCCGACATGGTTAGGTGACAAATCCGATATTTCCAAGAAATGTCCCATTGAAATCAGGATGAGAGCTCAGTTCAATATAGGTCATTTTATTAGAGATTCGCTTGCTGTTCTCGTATTCTTTTTCAGACAGCAGAATAAGCTTCGCTCCGGTACCTGCGGCGTTTCCTATACTGGTGGCGCGATCCAGGAGCGCGCGCGGGAACATCCCTACCCGGCAAGCATTTTCATGATTCAGATAGCTTCCGAAAGCTCCTGCGAGATAGAGTCTATCAATCTCTTCGATCTTCACAGGATACTCCTGCATCAAAATCTCAATCCCGGAGGCAATGGCGCTCTTTGCTAACTGGAATTCACGGACATCTTTTTGTGTGAGATACACTTTGGGTCCACTCTCCGGATGCTCGTAGATCACAAAGGCAGCCTTCCCTTTCACGTCTTTAATCTGACCCGCCATCTTCTTGCCTATAGGGTGTTCTATACGCTCAGCCTTTAAGATCCGTCCGTTCTTATCAATCACTCCGACATCCAAAAGTACAGCGAGGATGTCGACGATCCCGGAGCCCGCAATACCTTCTGGTTCTGTGTCTCCGATCACGGTGTAGGCAAACTCTTCATGTTCATTGATGAATACATGATCGATCGCGCCATTGGCTCCGCGCATCCCGCACTCAATCTGCACTCCCTCAAAAGCGGGGCCGGCAGCAACCGAACAGGAGATCATCTTTTTTTTATTTCCGAGCACAATCTCCCCATTTGTACCAATATCGATCAGGAGATCCAGCTCTTTGGCCTTATAAACCTCACTGGCAAGCACGGCCGCTACCGTGTCTCCTCCCACATATCCGGCGACATTTGGAAAGCTGAACAGTTTTCCGGCGGGGTGAATCTCAATTCCCAATTCTATCGCATCGATCGCGACCGCCTGCTTGACGACTGGAACATAGGGCGATCCGGCCAGGTTGCGGGGCGGGATTTTCAGCAGCAAATGGTTCATGGCCGTATTACCTGCCGCTGTGATGGCTACGACATCTTCTGCACTGTAACCGTGTGCTGAAGTAGCCCGTGTAATTAAGCGGTTGATGAGGTCAATTAGTTCTCTGTTTAAGCGCTCCAGTCCAAGTGGATTTTGCGATGCATAGACAATGCGAGAGATGAGGTCTGCTCCGTATTTCGTCTGAGGATTCAGGTCCGAAAACCGAGCGATTTCCTCTCCCGTATTTAAATCGAGCAGGTATCCGGCGATAGTCGTTGTCCCGATATCTAAGGCAACTCCCAACACCTTAGCTGTCGTGTCTGCCGGCTCCACGTCAATAATCTCATCGCCCATAAGCATGGCTGTCACTTGGAAGTGGTTCTCCCTTAGCAAGGACGGCAGCAACTGGAGAGTCTGCAGGCTTGTCTTAATGTTTTCATTGCCGGAAATGAGGCGTGTAAAGTCATCCCTGTTATCCTCCAACGTAGGTGGATCCAGATCCAAATATACTTTTTTAATCAAAGGTGAATGCTTGACCTTGCGTTCGATCCCTTCAAGTAGGATTTTATCCGATTTTTGTTTCTTTGGTATCTCAACGAGCAAGTCTTCACGAACTTTTGTCTGACAGGCAAGCTGTACCCGAAACTCGTCTTCCGCCGGTGACTTTAGATTGACTTTGCAGCGCTTACAGACCCCCATTCCCCCGCAGGGAAACTCAAGATCCAAGCCATGCTCAATAATAATTTGCTGCAATGTTGTGTTTTCACTGACGTCGACTGTCAAATTGTCCGAAGGAAAGCTAACTGTATATTTTTTCATGTGACCACCTAGTCTGTCATCGGGTTATTGCTGATGTGCTTCATCCAGTTCTTCAAGGCGTCTTTTCTTATCAAGCCTCAGACCATAAAGAGCAAAGCTAGTTCCGATCAGTCTGATGACGATCGCCAAGATCAAGGCGAGCATGTAGCCGCCGGTGATGTCTTTGATATAGGCTCCGACAAACGGACCGGAGGCTATCCCCACGCCGACAGTGAAGGCATTGATACTATTCATTATTTTGCCCAGATGACGGCGTCCAAAAACATGAGGAACAATGGCATAGTGAATCACAGGCTCTCCTCCACTGAAGAAGAAGAAAAGGAATCCCACAATGTAGATGAGGAATACAGAGTTATAACCTAGGTAGAAGACGGCCATGAGGACGGCGGGGACAAGGTAGACAATCCACAGCGTTTTCCACGGTCCACCCAATTTATCAGAAATGACGCCCCAGCTGAACCTTCCGATCAATCCAGAGGAAGCCTGGATGGTTAAAAAGAGCGGAATCACCGTAGTGAGAATCGTCTCCCTGGATGTGTTTGCTGAGAGACCTTCCAAAATAATCAGTGTGACATTCTGGGCAAAGAACATCAGCGAGAAAGCAGCGCAGACAAAGCAGATACCCATGACCCAAAAGCGCGTATCTTTTGTCGCTTCTTCAAATGTATAGTCTTTTCCGACCGCAGCGCGCGCATCACGTGTTTTTCCTTGCATCGACTTTGGGAGCCAGTCATGTTCCGGTGTTCTCCAGAAGGGAACCATGACAACCAGCATCGCCAGTGCAGAAATAGCCGCAAAGAAAAGGAAAATCATCCCGTTAAATCCATTGGTGCGGATGTATGCCGCTACGAGTGGGGAATAGATGATGGTCCCTGTTCCGGCACCGGCTACTGCCAGTCCCATTGCTGTACCCGTCTTGTCCGGGAACCACTTTCCTACCGTCGCCGTGTGAGTGCCTGCAAAGAACCCACTGCCAAATCCGATGAGAAAACTTCCGATATACCAGTAGTACATGGCGACGGACCAGTCGTTCATCTTCAGCATTCTGGAGATCAGAATATGCCCACTCACCAGAAACAGGGCAGACAACAGAAAGTTGATTTTTGGTCCATATTTATCGAGAATGATCCCCGCAATGGGAGGCGCCAAGATCATGCTTCCGATACCGCTGAATGTAGCAGCCAAAACGATTGTCGCTGTCGTATCAAGTCCAAAGTGAACCTGGATATGGGGGTAGAACATGGTCCACAGTGCCGTGACGGTGATGATGACACCAACTGAAAACGCGCTGATGGGGTAAAACCATCTTTTATCTTCACCTACTCCTTTTTTTAACCACATTTCATACTCTCGTTTCAATAATATAAGCAACTGAGCAGGGCTTTCCACTCTCTTCTCAACAATCCCGAGAATCAAGCAGCAGGGTACTTTGTGTATTCTGCTCCTGATTAAGTCAGCCCATTTTTCGTTGGCTCGTGACTTCAGGATGATGTATCGCCCTACTCAATTGCTTAGCCTTCGTCTTTCCTGCCTGTGATGTATTTTCTGCCGCTGGCAAGAAATGACTTTTATAGTTGTTTATCCTACTGAAGAGATCGACTTATGTCGTGGTCGATGTTCTCAGATCTTAATAATAGCCGTATTTTTCAACAGCATCGATGACCGCACGGATGTTTTCGAGCGGGGTCTCGGCAGGGGCCGTGCCGATGCTCGGTGAAAGGATAAACCCTCCGCCGGGCTTGACTTGCTCAAACAATTCTTTGATATGTGCATCGATCTTCTCGGGAGTTCCGCTGACGATGAGGCTGATGGGAAGACCACCGGCGACGCAGCAGTTGTCTTTGAGAACTTCTTTTGCTTTGACAATATCTGTCTTTTCAAAGTAAGCGACACCCCATCCTCTTGGCAGTTCCAGGATAGTTTCCAGATGCGGCTCATGGTGACCTTCAAAGAATACTCTCGAGCGGACACCTTCTTTGTAGAGCTCGACGATCATCTTTTTGAGCATCGGCCAATAGAATTCTTTATAGAGTTTTGGTGACAGATACTCATTGAGATGCAGGGGAATCATGACCCATTCAAAGCCCAACTTCTTATACGCCATCGCGTATTTGAAGAGAGGCTCGTACAGTGCTTCGACGGCAGCCTTTACTTTGTCAGGATGTCTGCGAAGGTCGAGTACCGTATTGGGGATGCCCCTTAAAAAGTCACCGATGATGTCAAGAGCGGTATAGGCTCCGCCTGTCGGTAGAGCCCCATAGCCGAGTTCTCCCAAAGTAGCTCCTACTTGCTTGCCGGCGTTTCCAAAACGCTCTACTTCCACACCAAATCGTGTCCACGCAGCCATGGCATCTTTTGGCGTCGAGAGATTTCTGCAGGCGCGAGGCAGAATCGTGTTGGCAATAAAGTCTACCGGATCTTTGATCAGCGCGTCATATTCATCGGGCTCCATGAAAGAGGATCCGACAAACTGAGGTGTTGCGTTTTCGCTGACTTCATTTCCGGGGAATTTATAGTACCTGTCTCCGATAGCGTCGTGCATCGGTCCGGTGATAAAGGTTACACGGGGCGACAGATCGTCATAGTCGGAGAAGGCTACGTTAAACACACGACCGTCCAGTCCTGAAATCATGCCGGATGGGCTATCAAACTGAAAATCAGTGTTGTACTTAATAATCGCTTCAATAGCTTTCGGATAATCGTAGGCCATATCCTTCTGTGTGATTCCACTGTAAGCAGGAATAACGTCTCCCCCAATACCCCATAGAGGCACTTTGTCCGGCTCTTCAAGTCTGAAACAAGCCAGCTGGCGCTCTAATCTTTCCTTTGCCAATTCCTGTGGAGTTTTACTCATATTGTTTCTCCTTTCTATGTCCGGTTCCTAGTTTGCACCCACGAGTTCTTTGCTGAGACGTACACCCGTCGCCGCATCGTCCGCCCAGGCGTCCGCTCCCA
>CALFKA010000165.1 GCA_937880545.1 uncultured Clostridia bacterium
GATCGTGATGTGACTGGAGTTCAGACGTGTGCTCTTCCGATCTGGAGTATTCTCGTGGAGGAGCCCGGCTCTGCCCCGATCCTCGAGATCGATCCCCACGAAAAGACAGTGGAAAGCTCTGCCTGGAATTTCGTGATCCCGATCGTGGTGCTGATTGTGGTGGTTCTCATGTATAAGACCAGCCTCGTCCATGGCCTGATCGCCTGCCTGGTCACTCAGGGCATCCTCTATATCGGCCAGCGGCTGATGACAACGGAGGAGTTTGTCAACAACTTCTTCGAAGGAGCAGCCAGCATGACCAAGATGGCGATCATCGTCTTCTTTGCCTATATTCTCAATGAAGCCAATGGCATCATGGGCTTCTCTCAGTACCTGATAAGTCTGGCCGGGACGTCGATCCCTCCCGCTGCCCTTGCGCCCATCGTCTTTATCCTGATTGCCCTATCCACCTTTGCTACCTCAGGGTATTGGGTCATTCAGGTCATTACGGTGCCTATCTTTATCCCGCTTGCGCTTTCCATGGGCGTCTATCCTCCGCTAGTGATCGCCGCTATGATGTCGGGAGCGGTCTTTGGCAGTATGTTCTGCTTCTACTCAGATGTCATCTTTATCGTGGCAGCGGGGACGGGTGTGCCCAATATGAGACAGATCCGGGTGTCTGCACCGTATATTCTCTCAGTGGCTTTTCTCACGGTAGTATTGTTTCTGATGGCGGGCTATTTCTTACAGAGTTCTCTGTAATAACCTCCTTTCCCACACAAGCAAATGAAGGGGACCCTTTGGTCCCCTATAGGAAGATTCTCATGTCAGCACGGGAAGGTTGTTTTGATGACGGGCTATTTTCTGAAAACAGTTTTCTCCAACCCCTTTCCAATGAGATAGACCCAGAGAGGACATGAAAAGGCGATCAGATAGATAACGGGAGACAGGACGTAGTTGCCGCGCCCAATCAGTAAGACGGCTACGAATGCATACATGCTCTGTAGAGAGTGGCTGATCATGGCGGCGATCATGGAGCCACTTAGAAGATAGACGACACTGAAGCCGGCACTGGAGAGAAAATAAGAAACGGTGATCCAGCCAATCCTCATTTCAGTGACATGAGGTAAGACAAAGCCACCGCGGTAATGCTCAGCGACGCCAATGCCGGGATACTCAAAATAGAAGTTGACCCGGGAAATCGCCGTTGTAGGCTGTCGTGAAGAGCGCGGAGCATAATGCCACGATAGACAAGCTCTTCTACTACCGGCGCCATCAGGGTGACACCGATAATAGTCATGAGGTCATACCAGAAGCTCATTCCGAATCCGCTCTCCCGGAACATCTGCTGTGCATCGGTGTGAACTCCGCCCACTTTTCCTGCCAAATAGAAGAATGCGTGGGTCAACAAAAACACGGCTAAGATGATGATCACATTTCTTCGTGTCAGCACTTCTTTGTGAAATCCCATGTCATCAGAAGAAGGAAACTTTCCGCTGAGCAGTCGTACAGTGCCGAGGCTGATGAGTGCGAGCAAGAGAACCATCAGTATCGGACTGACAATGGTTAACAGCTCAAGACTCCATACCATTGACAAAACAGTAAACACGACGGATGCCAGCAGCATGGCGACAATGGGGATGATGGCATAATACCCTGGCCAATCGGTCAATTTCTGTATCAGTCGGTTTTGGAAAATACCAGCTTTCATATTTGCTCCTTAAATGCTTCTGTCAATGAAAAGGGTGATGATGTTGCGACACCCATTCTATTAAGTCCAACATTATACTATCCTACATCGAATGATGCTTCAAGCAAAAGAAGAGGGAAGCAGTTCATTTCTATCACAGCTCCCCCATGATCGGGACCGAAAGAATTTAATATATGCGGAGAAGCCCCGCTCGGAAGGTGAAGCATATATGGTCGAGAGAATTGATAATATAGTAACAATTATGCTGAAGACCTAGTATACTGAGAGTAACCGATGGATACTGAAAGGAGTATTCATGCATTATGGAGTTCTCTCTGTCGTTCCTATACTGGTCCTGATTATCGGCTCGCTTATTACGAAGAAAATTACCGAAATGATGGTGATCGCTTCTGTGACGGGAGCGATACTTGTTTTTCGCTGGCAGTTCTTCAGTGGCTATATTTCCATGATGTATGCTGTGCTCTCCAGCACCACCTTTCAGTTCATTCTCATCGTCTTCATGTGCTTTGGAGCCGTTGTCCGGCAGTTTCAAAAGTCCGGAGCATTTCTTGGGTTTCGCTCTCGGATGGAGAGGCTTTCAGGAAGACGCAGCCAGCCGATCGTTCTCGCATGGTTTCTCCTTTTACTGCTTTTCATCGATGACTACCTGAATATCCTAGCCGTGTCCTTTGCCATGCGAGATATAACAGATGATTCCGGTGTTCCCCGAGAACACTTGGCCTTTCAGGTCTCGAGTGTCAGTGCTTCTCTGAGCATCCTGGTGCCCTTCACCAGCTGGACCGCTTTTACGATAGGACTTCTAAATGAACAGGGACTTGGTTTTGGTGAGTATGTCCGGGCGATACCCTTTATGTTCTTTCCGTGGATCATCCTTATTCTGACACTTCTCCTGGCTCTGGGATACTTTCCCAGAGTAGGCCTTTTGAAAGAGTCGTATGAAAGAATCAGAAGTGGAGGAGAGATCCTCGTAAAAGAACCGGAGACGACGCAGCTTCTGGAGATGGAAGTAGATTTAGAGCATCGGGAGAGCTCCGTGTGGAACTTTATCATTCCCATTGCAGTGCTGATGGCGGTCGTCTTTCTTTATGGCATCAGCCTTGTCCACGGCCTGATCGCTGCTCTTGTCTGTCAGGGGATTCTCTATATCTCTCAGGGACTGATGACGGCAGAAGAGTTCGTCGATAACTTCTTTGAGGGAACGGCCAGCATGTCCCGGTTGGCTATCATCATCTTCTTTGCCTATGTATTAAATGAAGCGAATACAGCCATGGGTTTTTCAGAGTATCTCATCGGTCTTGCCGGTCCCGGCTTTCCGGCCTTTCTCCTTCCTCTGATAGTTTTTCTTCTCATCTCTCTGACGACATTTGCAGGCTCTGGCTGCTGGGTGATCCAGGTAATCACCATTCCGGTGTTTGTTCCTCTGGCGGCGTCGACGGGAGTCAATGTATCGCTCATCATCGCTGCCCTGATGTCCGGTGTCGTATTTGGTAGTGTTCTCTGCTTCTATTCCGATGTGGTATTTATGACGTATGCAGGGACAGGTGTACCCAACATGCGCCAGATCCGGGTGGCTGCCCCTTATTCACTGGGAGTGGCCGCAGTTACGGGGCTCCTTTATTTATTAGTGGGGCTCCTGATGTGAGGCTTTTCACGCTTTAGCCTAGAAAGCGAAGCCTCTGTGATATAATAATCGAGATCAGGTTAGATTTATAGATTACATGCAGTACAACCGTGACTATTTGCAGTAGATCTTTGCAATAGAATGATCAAAGCGCTCTCACGCAAAATGCCTGGTGAAGAATTCTATCTGAAATAAATTTCTAATTTTCTATAGGAGAAGAGATGAACGACGTCGCACAAAATTATTCAGCTATCCTTAAGTCAGAGCTCCAGCCGGCTTTGGGGTGTACAGAACCCATTGCTCTGGCTTTTGCCGGAGCGCATATGAAGAAGGTTCTGGGAGGCATGCCAGAGAAGGTACATATTGCCGTTAGCAGTAACGTGCTGAAAAATGCAAAGAGTGTCACGATCCCCAACTCACAGGGCATGATCGGAATTCCTGCTGCTGTTTTTCTTGGGATCTGTGGAGGCGACTCCTCCAAGGGACTGGAAGTACTGACTGATGCTACCGAGGAAGATGTAGAAGCAACAAAAGCTCATATCAGAAAAAAAGAGCATACGCTGAAGGTCCTCAAAGATGTGGAAGGTCTGTATATCGAGGTGAAGGGTTTTCTTCCTCCCGACGAAGCCTTAGTTGTTATTAAAGGAGCCCACACGCAGATCTCTCGGATTGAGAAAAATGGGGAGACTGTCTATGAATGGCACCCTGAAACGGAGAATAACAGTGAAGATCTGTATCCTTCTCTGAACGTGAAAGATATCCTTGAGTACGCCAGGGGACCCATGGATGAAGAGGTCCTTGAAGTACTGGAAAAACAGATTATGTACAATGATACGATCAGTAAAGAAGGACTCAAGCATCCCTGGGGGATCAGTGTCGGAGCACATCTCTACGGTAGTTCCGATAACCTCGCCTCTCGGGCAGCGGGTCGCACCGCAGCCGGAAGCGATGCCCGCATGGGTGGGTGCACCTTACCGGTGGTGATCAATTCCGGCAGCGGAAATCAGGGTCTGTGTGTCAGCCTCCCTGTCATGGAGTATGCCGCCCAGTTTGAAAAAACGCATGAGCAGCTACTGAGGGCGCTGCTGGTCAGTAACCTTATCTCCATCCGCGTGAAGTACGGGATGGGCAAACTCTCGGCTTTTTGTGGAGCAGTAAGCGCCACTACCGGAGCGGCAGCAGGTATCGCCTTTTTGATGAATGAGAATGAAGAAGTCATCAACAATACAATTATTAACTGCCTGGGAAATCTCTCCGGAGTCATCTGTGACGGCGCCAAAGCCAGCTGCGCTTTTAAAATCGCCAGCAGTGTCCAAGCGGCAGTTACTGCCTATCAACTTGCATCAAAGGGGAGCTCCTTCCTTCCCGGAGAAGGCATCATCTCAGAAGACATTGAGAAGACCATCGACAATATTACCCATCTGGGACTCGTCGGCATGCGACAGACGGACAAAGAGATCGTCGACCTGATGGGGATTGTCTGACCTACAATTCTTTCTGTTTTTGCTCTGTTTGGCAGGCAGAAATGTCTGTCTGTGAGGCTAATAACAGGTGTTGTCTCATTGACAGCACCGGTTGCCTTTGCTACACTGAATTCATATAAACGAGAGCACCCTGTTAAGGGTGCCCTGCTATTTCCTGAGAGTGGTAGGTCATCCTTTCGGAGGACTTTTATCACTTTTTTTATGGGAGAGGACATGAAAACCAAGTATATTTTCGTAACGGGAGGGGTCGTCTCCTCTCTGGGAAAAGGAATTACAGCGGCATCTCTTGGTCGCTTGCTTAAGGCGAGGGGTTACAAGGTAGCCATCCAGAAATTCGATCCCTACATCAATATCGATCCGGGGACCATGAGTCCCTATCAGCATGGTGAGGTCTTCGTCACCGAAGATGGAGCCGAGACAGATCTTGACCTGGGGCACTATGAGCGCTTTATCGATGAGAACCTGACCCGCTACTCCAATGTTACCTCCGGAAAAGTCTACTGGAGTGTGCTGCAGAAAGAGCGCAAAGGGGACTATCTCGGAGCCACTGTCCAGGTCATTCCGCATATCACAGACGAGATCAAGCGCCGCGTCTATCTTCTGGGAGAAGATAATGACATCGTCATTACAGAGATCGGCGGCACGGTCGGTGATATTGAGTCTCTGCCGTTTCTCGAAGCTATCCGCCAGCTCCGCTATGAGCTTGGTAAAGATGACATCATGTACATGCACGTCACCCTCATTCCTTATCTCGCCATGGCGGGAGAGTTAAAAACAAAGCCCACCCAGCACTCAGTCAAAGAACTGCAGAGCCTGGGGATTCAGCCCGACATCATCATCTGCCGAAGTCCGGCTCCTCTGCCGATGCACATTAAGGAGAAGATCGGTCTATTTTGTAATGTCTCTCCTGAACGTGTCTTCCACAATTTAGATATGGAAAGTCTGTATGAGATTCCTCTGCGGCTCGAAGCCGATGGTCTGGCAAGGAGCACCTGTGAGATTCTCAATCTCTCCTGTGGAGAACCCGACCTGACGGACTGGGAAGCGATGGTAAAGAGAGACAAAGGACGCACGTCGTCCATGCGCATCGGTCTTGTCGGCAAGTACGTGCGCCTGCGAGACGCCTATATCTCCATTGCTGAGTCTCTCCAGCACGCCGGCATCCTCCACGATATTCAGGTGGAGATTGACTACATTGATGCAGAGGAACTGACGTCCGAGAATATCGATGAGAGATTTGAAGGCCTGCAGGGCGTCATCGTCCCCGGAGGGTTTGGCGACCGTGGGATTGAAGGGAAAATCCTCAGTGCCAAATATGCTCGTGAAAAGGGTCTTCCTTACCTTGGCATCTGCCTCGGGATGCATATCTCTTCCATTGAGTTTGCGAGAAATGTTTTGGGTCTTAAGGGAGCCAACTCTATGGAGTTCGAACCCGAGACCCCTCACCCTGTCATCCATCCGATGAAGGGGCAGACAGAGCTCGAGGAACTGGGGGCGACCATGAGACTTGGCGCTTATCCCTGTGTTTTGAAAGAAGGCTCCAGAGCAAGAGAAGTCTACGGGGCAGAGACCATCGCCGAGCGTCACCGCCACCGCCATGAATACAACAATGACTATAGAAAGGCGTTTGAAGAAGCGGGCATGATCATCAGCGGAGAATCTCCTGACGGAACCTTAGTGGAGATGATCGAGTTGAAAGATCACCCCTTCTATATTGCGACTCAGTTCCATCCCGAATTTAAAAGCCGCCCGACAAAAGCGCACCCGCTTTTTAGTGGACTAGTGGCAGCGGGAAAAAGATACGCACAAGAAAAATAGCCTTCCGTCACTAATACTTAGGCGGAATTAGTTCACATGAGGAAAACACACAAAGCCATGTGGATTCGAGGGATCACCTACCTGCTCCTTGCTGCGGCTCTTCCTTTTCTCTTAGAGATGCTGGGAATATCCCTGCCGCTCTGGCAGCAGCTACTGTATGTCATGCTCCCCATCATGCTGAGACTGGCGAAATTCTACCTGAATAAGGTAGAGAAAGACGCGCAAGAGCCAGAGTAAGTTCTTCCCTCAGTAGCGCAGAAAAAATATTCGTTGTACAACCTTAAGAAAGAAGGAGTGGCTCATGAAAACGTATCCGGATCGACAGAGCGCATTGGCTCTATTGAAAAAGTATAACAAGGATCCCTTCCACCTTCAGCACGCGCTGACCGTCAGCGAAGTCATGCGCTGGTTCGCAAAGGAACTGGGCTATGAAGAAGAGGAAGAATTCTGGGCAACGGTGGGTCTGCTTCACGACGTGGACTTCGGGCAGTATCCGGACGAACACCTCCAGTGGGCGCCCAAACTCCTCTCCGAGGTGGACGCCTCGGATGAGTTCGTGCATGCCGTCGTCAGCCATGGCTATGGGATCTGCTCGGATGTAGAACCTGTCCATGAGATGGAAAAAGTCCTCTTTGCCTCGGATGAACTGACGGGGCTCATTGCCTCCGCTGCACTGGTTCGCCCCAGTAAGAGCTGCCAGGACATGGAGTTTAAATCTCTTAACAAGAAGTTCAAGACCCGCAGTTTTGCCGCCGGTTGCGACAGAGACATTATCCAGAGGGGAGCCGATCAGCTCGGCTGGACACTGCAGGAACTGATGCAGAAGACCCTCGATGCAATGAAAGCGATCGAAGAGACCATCGCAAAGCAGCTCGAAGAGCTTGTCTGATACAAAGAGGAGCCGCTCCTATCCCCAAGGGAAGAGAAGCGGCTCTTTTTATATCGGGGAAACAATAGGCACAAGAAGAAGGGAGAGCGACTTATACGATTTTCCCCGGGTAGTGGCAGTAGATAAAGTGCCCCGGCTCGATCTCTCGGTACTCCGGTTCTTCTATCCGGCAGTTTTCTCGGGAGACCGGGCAGCGCGTATGGAAGCGACACCCTTTGGGCATGTGCAGTGGAGAGGGCGTCTCGTCTTTTAGCACAATGCGCTTTGTCCTGCTCTGCTCTCCCACGATACTGAGTACGCTGGTGAGGGCCTGTGAGTAGGGGTGTAGGCAGCCGCCCGCAATAATGTCGGCAGGGCCGGATTCCATGATTTTTCCCAGATACATGATCGCGACGCGGTCGGAGATCAGCCAGGCGAGTGCCAGGTCATGGGTGATAAAGAGGAAAGACGTTCCCTTTTCTTCTTTCATGCGTACAAAGAGCTTTAAGATGTCCGCCCGGACAGAAGCATCGAGCATGGAGACCGGCTCATCTGCGACGATAAAGTCGGGGGACATGATGAAGCAGGTGGCGATAGAGACGCGTTGTCTCTGGCCTCCGCTCAGTTCGTGGGGATAGCGGTAGAGATACTCGGCTGCAGGGCGAAGACCTGCAAACTCCAGTGCCTGCAGAGCCAGGACTTCTTTCTCGGCAAGTGTCGCCCGGCTGTGGGTCAGAAGGAGAGGCTCCGTGACGATGTCGAATACTGTAAATCTCGGGTTTAGTGACTGATAGGGGTCCTGAAAGATCATCTGCGCTCTTTTTCGAAACTCTTTCATATATCCCTTGTTTTTCTCTTCCACCGGATGACCATCAAAGAGCACACTGCCACTTGTGACAGGCGTCAATTGGAGGAGGGCTCGGCCAGTTGACGTCTTGCCACTGCCGCTTTCGCCCACCAGCGAGAGGATCTCGCTTTTTTTGATATGCAGGCTCACCTTGTCCACCGCCCGCACAATCTTCTTTTCTCGTTTGATGTATTCTTCGTAGAATCTCTGCTTGATCTTGAAATTCACTTCCAGCTGACAGAGTTCCACAATATTGGTGTTTTCAGTATTCATCGGGGTTCCTCCACAGATGACAGGCGACATAGTGGCCTTTGCCTGTGTAGTCGATCAACGGAGGATGAATCTCCACTTGACAGACTTCCTTGCCACCCACCATGTGACAGCGCTTGGCGAAGCGGCATCCTGGTGGAGGAGTATAGAGATCGGGAGGGTCTCCCGGGATGGAGTCGACCATCTTGCGCTCGGCATAAATATTGGGAAAGGCACTGATGAGTTTTTTTGTATAGGGGTGCAGACTGTTACTCAGTACTTCTTTCGTTTCTCCCATCTCGACAATTCTTCCCGCATACATGATCGCTACCTTATCGCATGTATCGCTGATGATCGATAAGTCGTGGGTGATCATGAGCATGCTCATATTCAGTTTTCCTCTCAGTTCATTAATGAGATCGAGAATTTGCGCCTGCACCATGACGTCGAGTGCTGTCGTCGGCTCATCGCCGATGATCAGTTTTGGGTGACAGGCGAGCGCCATGGCGATGATGGCTCGCTGGCGCATGCCGCCACTGAACTCATGGGGATAGCTGTACATGAGGTTCGTGTCCAGCTCTACGAGTTCAAAGAGCTCTTTGACGCGCTCCATGGCCTGTTTCTTTGTGGTGTACTCGTGAAGGAGAATCGGCTCTGCCACCTGGTCACATACTCTTTTGACGGGATTGAGGGCGTTCATGGCTCCCTGAAAGATCATCGAAACCTGTTTCCAGCGAAAATCGCTCAGTTCATCTTCCGTCTGATGCGTGATATCTTTTCCTTCAAAGAGGATTCTCCCTCCTTCAATCTGGCCTTCTTTTGGGAGCAGTTTGATGATGGAGAGAGCGGTCGTGGTTTTTCCACAGCCACTTTCGCCCACCAGTCCCAGAGATTCTCCTCTGTTGAGTGTAAAACTGACCCCGTCGACCGCTTTGACTTTGCCCTTGGTGACGGTGAAGTATGTCTTCAGGTTGTCCAGTTCCAGCAAGACTTCGCTCATCGCTACCTCCTCCTGAGTTTGGGGTTGTTGATCTCATCGAAGCCGTAGCCGATGAAGACAAAGGAAGAAGCCAGAGCGACCAGACAAAGCCCGGCGGGGATAAACAGCCACCAGGAGCCTGTCGTGATGGCGCCCTGCTCTCTGGCGCTTCGCAGGAGTTGCCCCCAGGTCGGGATGGAAGGGTCTCCCACCCCCAGAAAAGCCAGTGTCGATTCGGCCATGATGGACCCCTGTACCGTGAGGATGATATTGGAAAAGATGAGAGGAAAGACATTGGGGAGGATATGCTTTCGCATGATATAGGTGTTTCCTGCTCCGATGGCTTTGGCTCTCTCGACATAGTTTCTTTGTTTGATGGTCAGTGTCTGCGAGCGGATCAGCTTGCATGTGCCGGTCCAGCTCGTCACGCCCAGGATGACGATGATGTTCTGGAAGTTTTGTCCGATGATGGCGGAGAGGGTCAAAATCAGCGGAATGGTGGGAATGATGCTGATCGCCTCCGTCACACGCATGATGAAAATGTCGATGATCCCTCCGAAATATCCAGAGGCGATGCCCAGCGTCGCTCCGATCAACACGACGATGAATGTGACGGACAGACCGATGGCCAGGGAAGCCCGGGTCCCGTAGATGACGGTCCCGAGCACATCTCGTCCCATCTCATCAAACCCCAGGCGAAACTCCGGCGTCGGCTTTCCCACACGCGGTCCCAGGTAATAGGAAAAGTGATCATATTTATAAAAGTACGGTCCTAACAAAGCCATGATAATAAAGAAAGAGAGCAGCAATACCCCGAAGACGGCCCGCTTGTTACCGAAGAAAAGGTGAAGATTGTTTCGGATTTTCTGTCGTTTCAGCTCTCGCTCTCGCTTTCTGAGCTGTTCGTGTGTATTGATAGATTCCATGGTATTTTCCCCTCCCCTCTAGCCGAGTCGGACTCTGGGGTCAAGCCACCCGTAGACGATATCCATCAGGAAGTTCGCCAGGATCACCGCCACCGCAATCAGGTAGTTGGCTGCCTGCATGACGGGATAGTCCCTACGGGTCACTGATTCCACCATCAGTTTGCCCATCCCCGGCCAGGAAAAGAGCACTTCAATGGAGAAGGCCCCGGTAAAGACGATCGCCAGGCTGTAGATCACAGAAGTGGAGATGGGGAGGAGGGCATTGGGAACCACGTGCTTGCGGATCAAAGGCTTTTCTTTGAGACCTTTGGCGCGGGCGGTGAGAACGTAGTCTTCTGAGAATACGTCGATCATGGAGCCTCGCATGATGAGCAGGTAACTGCCGAAGATGGCGATGGCGTAGGAGAGCACGGGGATAATCATATGGTGAAAGAGGTCTTTAAGATAGGCGGCTTTGGTGGCGAAGCTGGCCCCGGGAGTCAGCATGCTGTTGATGGGCACCCAGCCAAGCCTGACACCAAATATCATCAGAAGGATCATCGCCAGCCAGAAGGTGGGCACAGCATAAATCACCATGGAAGACGTCGTGATCAGCATATCCGCCGTCTTGCCGTGGCGGGCGGAGGCGATGATGCCTCCGAGGATGCCGATGGCAATCCCGAGGGGGACGGCAGCCATCCCGAGAATCAGTGAGTTGGCGATCTTGTCGCCTAAGAGGTCCCGTACGGGTGTTTTATAATGAAATGAAGTGCCGAAGTCAAACGTAACCATCGACTTCATATAGTCGCCGTATTGATGGATCAGCGGTTTGTCAAGTCCGTACATGCGCTCGAGGGTGGCGCGGCCTTCCGGAGAAGAGGAGATCTCCTTCGATACCATCGTCAGAGGGTCCCCCGGCATCAGCCGAAACAGCATAAAGTTCAGAGAGACGATAAACAGAAACATAAAGAGCGTATAGAACAGCCGATTGACTATGTAACGAAAGCTCATGGTCGCTACTCCTTAGGGGAAGAGGTGGGGCACAAACAAGTGCCCCGTCATCAGTTATTGTTTCGGCCTTACTTGCAGTTTGCTGTAGTAGTTGAAGAGATTTCCGCCGCCAAAAGCGGGATATTCCACAAAGTTCTCCCAGCGCTCATTGTTATAAGCGTTAATGCGTTTGGCATTGTAGAGGATGAGATAGGGGCTGTCGCGGTAGATGATCTCCTGCATTTTGTGTACGATCTTGACGCGTTCTTCCATATCGATGGTCTTTGTCTGCTGTACGTAGAGTTGGTCATACTCAGGGTTTGAATAGAAGCAGTCACTTCTGTTTCCAATCTGATCGGTCGTCATGGCTGAGAGAATGTAACTGGGATCAGAGTAGCGGGCGTACCATCCCCACATATACATGTCGGTATCGAAGTCCTGACTGTAGATGATGTCGGAGAGTCTGCCGGTATCCATAAACTCGATATTGGTTTTGATGCCGACATCTTTGAGGCTCTGCTCTACGACGAGGGCGCAGTCGCGGTAGTCGGACTCGATGATGGACATGCGAAATTCCAGTTTGTTGCCGGAAGCGTCTTCGCGGATGCCGTCGCCGTCGCGGTCGGAGTAGCCGGCTTCCTCTAAGATCTGCTTTGCTTTTTCAGGGTCGTAGTCGACACGAATGTCGTCGGGAACCTTCCAGCTCCATTTGCCTGTGACTTCCGGAAGCAGTTGTGCCTGTTTGGAGGCGAGGCCACCCATCGCGTAATCGACGATCTTGTCATAGTCGATCGCATAGCCAATGGCATTTCGGATCTTGACGTCGCGCATCAAGGGATTGCCTTTGGAGGCCGGGTCGTCCCAGCAGTTGAATCCGAGTTCATTAAAGGCGTTCGAGTCAAAGTAGTGCATCGTAATATTTGCTAACCCTTTGACATAGTCCTGCTGTGCGGCTCCGACTCCACAGAAATCAATCTCTCCCTTTTCGAGTGCCTGAATCAGAGTGTCGGCGTTACTGAAATAGACGTAGACCAGTTCGTCGATGACAGGTCGCCCGTTCCAGTAGTCATCGTTTGCCTTGTAGCGGACAAAACCGTCTTTGGCGTCTTCTACGAAGATGAAAGCGCCGGTGCCGATAGGAGATTCATTGGCAAAGGCGAGCATGTCGTCTTTTGTTTTGTACTGCGAAAAGATATGTTCGGGCACGAGGTCGATCATGGCGTCCATGATATTGGCTTTGGGCTCTGCCGTGACGAGCTGAACGGTGTAATCATCGACTTTTTTGACCTCCGTGAAATCCTTCACCGAAGCGAAGAAGCGCGGGAGTTCGAGGTCTTTGTTTACCTGATAGGAGTACACGACGTCATCGGCATCAAACTCTTCTCCGTCATGCCACTTGACGTCTTTTCGCAGATGAAAGGTCCAGGTGAGTCCGTCTTCGCTGGTCTCCCAGGATTCCGCCAGGCGCGCTTCCATGTTTAGCTCGGCGTCGAGTCCGATGAGGGTCTCGTACATATTGTCGTGATAGAACGTCTGGGAGATGCCAAGAGCTGAAAGCAGCGGATTCATGCTGTCGGGCCAGGAGTCGCGGATACCATAGCGGAAGATAATCGGTCCTTCAGGGGCTTCGGCAACAGGTGTCTGTTCGGCGGGTGTCTGTTCGGCAGGCGTCTGCTCCGGTGTGGGGGCGGGTGTGGTGGGCTGCGTGGCACAGCCCGTCAAGAACATTGCGCCAATCAATAACAAAGCCAAAATTCTTTTCATATTCTCCTTTTCTCCTTCGCGAGGATCATTCTTTGGTAATGGCGGACAACGAAACGACGGTGTATCCTGGGTCACTCCTCCTTTTTGCGTCTTCTGAATAGTTTTCAGTCTGAGGTCTATTGGGGTGGCACGTCAGCATAGATGAAGTTGCCGCTGCGCCCGCTCCCTGCCTGACTCATCGAGTGTAGAAGTTCTTGCAGGGTGACGGTGTATTTTCCGCGGTACTCCGGTGTATAGTTCGGGTCGAGGACAGTGATGACATCCTCGGAGAGATCTGTCTGATGCTTTTTGTAGCCGATGGCGGTGATATAGTGGCGGATCACGGCTCCGGTATCCTGTGCGGCGTAGCTCTTCAAAGAGAGGACATTGGTCAAAAAGATGACCGGATAGCCGTTGGAGAGACTGTTGAGCGTGAGGTGCTGAAGGGTCTGCAGGTCCTCTTCTTTTTCTTCGCTCAGATCAGCAAATGTATAGATGCTTTCTTTGCAGAAGAAATTGAGCGCCTCTGCCAGCTTTTCAACTTTCGGTGTCCCCAGCCAGGTCGTTCCCGCCAGCTCCATCAGAGGAACCTGCCTGTCCGTATAGGTTGCGTAGCAGGCGCGCCAGGAAGGATGCGTATCATCGTAGATCACAACGCCCTGTGACGCGTCGTGCAGCTGATTGGCAGGGGAGGTGTCGAGAGGCCACTCGTTCACACAGCACTCATAGGCGTACCAGAACTCCTGCGTCTCGGTGGGCACGGGCAGAACGTCCTTTCCGTTTGCCTGCAGCAGGTCGAGGGTCTGAAGTGCGGCGGCCGGGCCGCAGTTGTAGCCTGTCATCTGTACGATGCCTTCTTCTGTGAAGGGCTGGATATCCTTTTCCTCTACGGGGTAGAGGGGAATGCGCTCGCCGCTTTTCAGGGCAAAGGAGGAGCCTTCTTCCTTTTGAACCGTCTCATACGCCATGAACACACCTGTGTCCGGGTCAACATCCACGAGATTTCCCTTCGTATCTACCAACTCTTTCGGCTGATAGTACGGGAGGTTTTCAAAAGACAACTGGAAGGTATACACCGGCACCTGAAGAGAGACTTCCTGCTCAAAGGGCGAGTTGGGGGGAGCAGGGGAAGATGCGCAGGCCATCAAATACAGGGCGCTTATTAGTAACAGGATCAACAATCTCTTCATATGTATGTCGTCTCCTTTCAGGGGCGACGAAAAGGGTATCGGAGAGAGTCAACGAAGGGGAATGTCGGCATAGACGACGTTGCCGTTTCGATCGAGGCCTGCCTGGGTCATGGAATACAGGAGCTCCTCGAGGGTCACGGTGTATTTTCCGCGCTTGCCCGGCGTATAGTTCGGATCAAGGACGGTGAGAACATCCTTATGGATATCTGTCTTATGCTTTCTGTAACCGATGGCGGTGATGTAGTGGCGGACCAGTTTTTCAGTGTCCGTTGCCCGATAGCTTTTGAGTGAGCGGACATTGACCATGAAGATGAGCGGATATCCTTTTTGTAAGTTTGCGAGGGTGATTTTCTGCAACGTGTGGAAATCCGCTTCTCTCTGCGAGCTCAGATCGCAAGAGGAATAGACTCTCTCTTCGCAAAAAGAGTTGATCGCCTCCGCCATCTTCTGGACCTCGGGCGTTCCCAGCCAGGTCGTTCCCGTTTCCTCCATCATGGTGACCTGTCGGTCTGTATAGTTTGTGTAGCAGGCAAGCCAGGGAGGATGGGTATCGGAGTAGACAACTTCTTCCTGCAGTTCATGATGGAGCTGATTGGCAGGAGAAACATCTGTAGGCTGATGATCGACACAGCATTCATAGGCGTACCAAAGTTCTTTTGACGTGGATGGAACCGGGAGGACTTTCTTGCCGCCGAGATGCAACAGGTCAAGCACCTGGAGTGCGGCGGCCGGCCCACAGTTATAAGCGGTTACCTGTACCACGCCCTCTTCTGTAAAGGGGGTGAGATCCTGTTCTTCTACGGTATAGAGACGGGTGCGCTTTCCGTTTGCTCTGGTAAAGGAGGCTGTTTCTCCTGTTCCTGTCGTCTCATACGCCATGAAGGTACGCAGCTCCGGACAATAATCCACAAGATTTCCATTTATATCTATTAGCCTTTTTGGCAGATAATAGGGGAGAGACGCAAACGACAGTTCGAAGGTATACTCCGGAACCTGAAGGCGGATGTCCGCTTCAAACATCGGGTCGGGGCCACTTTGGTCGATCAACTTTGCCTCCTTCACAGAATCGTCGGATGAATACAAGCGGCGAAATAGATAGTTACCTAATAAATAGCAAGTAGCATACCAGTCCATCTTTTTCTCTAAATAACGGCAATTGCGCCGAAGTATTCAGGAGGAGTATAATCATTTAAAACAGATGGAATGAGTTTTATCTTGATTAAAACCTAATAATTTAAAGAGGTGCACGGATGAAGAAAGTATCCATTGTCTATTACAACCGTAATGACTGGCTGATCATCGAACATATCCGAAAAAACCTGGAGTCTGTCTTTGTCGATCAGGTCCACTTTGAAAATGTCTTTCTCGAGGAGATGGGAGAGGATGAACAGTTGGAGAGCGATCTGTTTCTTGTCCTCTACGATGACTACATCCACTCGCTGAGTCCGCACATTCAGAACCTGAACCGCGTCGTCACCATCACCCGCGGCATCAACAGAAAGCACATCGACGAACTGAAAAATATCAAGACAGCCACGGATATTCTGGTCGTCAACGACGCAAATCTCAGCACCCTTCAGACGGCCTATATTCTCCAAGGGCTCGGCATGGACCATATCACCTTTGTCCCCTACAATCGGCTCCTCGACAAAGACCATCTATACGATCACATGAAGATCGCCATCACCACCAATGCGGTGACCTATGTGCCACGCTATATCAGCAAGATCATCAGCATCGGCTACCGGGAGGTAGGCTACGGTACGCTCGCCAAAATCATGCACAAACTAAAGATCAATAATGACCAGGTCTTTCGCAATATTCTCAAAAAGATGCATGACATCATTGAAGCAGGCACAGACATCAAGACAGATGACATCATCAACAGCTATTTGAAAAGCGAAATGCTCGACAAGGCCATTGCCAACAGCTCTGACGGCGTGCTCCTGACAGACAACGGCTACAACCTCGTCTACTACAACAAAAGCGCCGACATGATCTTTCAGATTGAGGACCATCAGGAAACTTATAACTTACGAGACCTGATGGATGAGAAGACCTACCACGCTCTCAGTTCGCGCATGAAGACGAAGTACTTGAAGATACGAGACGAAGACTATCTGATCGAGAAGTCGACCCTGAAAGTCATGGAGATGAATATCGGCTACTACATGTTGTTTCGAAAGGAAAAAGCCATCCGTGACCTGGAGATCAATTTAAAGGGCATCCTCATGGAGAAGGGGCAGGTCGCTAAGTATTCCTTTGAAGACATCCTATACCGCTCAGCTTCTATGGAGGCGTGTATCCGTCTCGCGAAGAAATCTTCCCTGACAGACCACACCATCTTAATTGAAGGGGAGAGTGGAACCGGGAAGGAGCTGATCGCTCAGTCGATCCACAAGTACTCCTTTCGAAAAGAAGCCCCCTTTGTAGCCATCAACTGCGCGGCGCTGCCGGAAACTCTTCTGGAGAGTGAGCTCTTCGGCTATGAGGAAGGAGCCTTTACAGGGGCAAAGAAAAGCGGAAAACTAGGCCTCTTTGAGCAGGCGGACAAGGGAACGATCTTTCTGGATGAGATAGGAGATATCTCGCCAAATCTCCAGCGACAACTACTGCGCGTCTTGCAGGAGAGGCAGATTATGAGGATCGGGAGCGATCGCCTCATCGACATCGATGTGCGGATTATCGTCGCTACCAACAAGATCCTGCTTGATGAGGTGCATAAGGGGCACTTTCGCAGTGATCTCTACTACCGACTCAATGTCATCCCTATCGTCATCCCACCACTCCGAGAGAGAAAAGAAGATATCCAGATTATCTTAAAAGACAGGCTGGGTGAGCAATACCACAACCTGAGTGCAAAAGAAAAAGAAAACATCCTCGCCTATGACTGGCCGGGCAATATCCGTGAACTAGAGAGTGCTGCCAGCTATTACAAGACACTCCATCATTTACCCGATTATGTCCGATCACAGAAACATAGTCCGGCGATACTTGAACACAACCTCCACGACCTGGTACTCGAGATCGTCGGGGAGAACACAGAACCCTACTCAGGCATCGGCAGAAACACCATCTTAAAGGCTTTGAAGGAGAAGGGTGTTTCCATCGGCGACGCCAGACTCCGAGAGATTCTTCAGGAACTGAAAGCAAAAGAATTCGTCGACATTCAACGAGGAAGGGGCGGCACAAGGGCAACGCCGGATGGGATTCACTATCTGACAAAACTCCACTAAACAAAAGAAGGCATTCTTTCAGGAACGATGACACACCGATTAAATATATAGGAACATAAAAAGGAGCACACAGACTCTGTCGATGCAGAGAGAGCGTGCTCCTTGTTTGTCTAATGACTCTGCTTGCTTTTGATCGAGGAAAATGAAGACAGTAGCATCCTTTCACTGTTTTACGTCACAAAACTTGTAGCCCTGCTTTCTAAGGTGTTGACGGATGCTTGATTTGCTGAGTTTCTTAGGGTGATAATGTCTTCTCTTCCACCCCCTCAAGCTTAAAACAAGTACACTTTTGCTTTCTCGAAAGAGGGAAATATTGTAGTAAATGAAATCGTTCGATTAGGATGCGGGATCTCTCGATTTCTTGTTAGAGAAAACATGTTTCCATCATTCTGAAGACAGAAATACATGTTGTCGTATTCTCGCACTTTCACTGTCTGCCAAATGCATATAGGATTTTTTACAGGCGCAGATCGGAAGAGCACACGTCTGAACTCCAGTCACATCACG
>CALFKA010000166.1 GCA_937880545.1 uncultured Clostridia bacterium
CTCCATATCCGAGGGAGTTTCTTGAGCTTTTGGAGCTTCGCATCCAAAAAGTGACACAAGAAGCACCGCGATTAGTAGTACCGTAAGCGCTTTTTTCATATACGCACCTTCCTTTGTCAGTTTATTGTGGAATGATCATTTTTCTTCCGTGATGATCGATGACGGAAACATGTACTCCGTAAACTTCTTCGATCGCACGGGAAGTGACGACATTCGTATCACCGTAATCATAGACTCCGCCTTCTTTCATCATAAGAATTCGATCGGCAAAGCGAAGAGCTAAGTTGATGTCGTGGATGGTAATGACGGCACATAGATTTTGCTCTCGGACAATGTCTCTGATCATCTGCAGCACTTCCAGTTGATTTTTTAAATCGAGATTGCTGGTCGGCTCATCAAATAGAAGCACCTTCGCCTGCTGCGCAAGCGCACGCGCGATGGATACTTTCTGTCGCTCTCCACCTGAGAGCTCACGGACATTTCGCATCGCAAAGCCTTCCAGCTTTAATGTCCGGAGGACTCTTTCTACAATTTGGAGATCTTCTTTTGTGATATCCCAGTTAATATAAGGTTTTCTCCCTAAAAGAACAGCATCAAAGACCGTATTCTCGCCAAGCTCACAACTCTGTGGAACATATCCGATGAGCTTGGCAACGGTCGAGCGATCCATCTCACACAAATACTTCCCACCAATGCGAACGGTTCCTTCGCGCGGTTGATGAATTCGACCGACGCATTTAAGGACTGTCGATTTTCCGGCTCCATTGATCCCAAGAACCGCCGTGCACAATCCTTTTTCTGCTTGAAAAGAAACACCTCTTAATACATCCTGAGAACCATAGGCGAAATAAAGATTATCTACTTGCAAACTCATTAGACCCTCTTTCCTCTTAGCAGAATATAGAAAAATAGCGGTGCTCCTAAAACAGACGTAATCGCTCCCACCGGAAGAATGACAGGAGAGATAAGTGTTCTGGCTACCGTATCAGCAAGGAGCAAAATCATCGCTCCCATAAGGGCAGACCCCGGGAGTAAAAAACGATGATCACTTCCAAGAACCCTTCTGACAATTTGCGGTCCGATCAAACCGATAAAACCTATCATCCCCATAAATGAAACGGATATCGCCGTAATCAAAGAAGCAGCCAGAAGTCCGAAAAACCTCACTCGTTCTGTATGTACACCCAGACTTTTCGCTGTCTCCTCACCACTTGCTAAGGCATTGTAGCTCCAACGCATGAAAAGAAAGTAGACCGCACAAATAAGTGTAAACACAGATAAAATGCCGACTTCTTTCCAACTTACTCTTCCAAGATCTCCAAAGGTCCAAAACACCGCAGCGGCGATGCGCACGTCATCTCCAAAATATTGAATGATGGTCGTCCCTGCACTAAAAAGTGCACTGAGTGCCACGCCCGCCAGCACAATCGACTCCGGCGAAAAGCCACGAAGCTTTGATAAAGAGAGAATCAAAAGAACCGCTGCCAGCGCACAGACGAAGGCGCTGATCGTCACTAGCCAAGGATTATGAATGGCGACAGCCTCCGTGGCACTGCTCATCACCTTTCCAGCTCCAAATTTAATAATGGCAAGATTCGCCCCAAAGGTAGCAGCGGCAGAAACACCAAGTGTAAACGGAGAAGCCAGCGGATTTTTAAGCCCCGTTTGCATCACACAGCCCGACATCGCAAGACCCGCTCCCGCCACTACCGCTGTCACTACTCGTGGCATGCGGATGCGCCAGATGACGATAAAGCCCCGCTCATCTCCCGCCCCGAAAAGTGTCTTCAGGACCTCAAAGGGTGAAAATGAGGAAGAGCCAGCATGGACAGAGATCAGCATGAACACAAAAGTCATTACCAGCATCCCTGCTAGAATCAGCCTCTTTATCATCACACTGCGATTATAAGCTTCTATCTCCCCCATAGGCGGGATCTCCTGTCGTTTGTGTGTACCATCCATGTTGTTCATATAGTTATTGCACTTCCCAAAAGATATCTACTAATTTAGTATGAATCGTTTCACTGACCATCCCATCAGTACTGATACTGTAAAGATAATCGATCACTTTTTCTTCCAGCGTTTTATCGACATTCGTTATTGCACTGAGTCTCCCCAGATACCAGTCCAGCGTCTCCTCGATCTTTTTCTCAGACTCCCAAATGGCGTCTCGATAAGAAATTTCAGGATTGCAGCCATGTCTCCAGATCGTATGAAAAACCCAAGCGATGGATGCATCCCATCGATCTTTTTGTATACCTGCCAGATCCATGATCGGATCAAACACACTGTCGTATCGTCTCGCCGGTTTTGTGAAGAGACAGTATTTCTTAGATGCTTTCATCATATTGACTAGTGACTCATAGTCTGCTACGGCAGGTGTCGTATGCGCAAACACCAGATCATACTTGCCCGCAAAGGAAGATCCCTCTTTTCGCCAGTCTACACAAAGAAATGTGACATTTTCCGTTTGAAATGCGCGGGCACTTTCTCTGGCCGATGCGATCATCTCTTTAGAAAAATCAATCCCCGTCACCGAAGCGACTCGCTTGGAGAGCGCAATAGCCTTGCCTCCTCCTCCACAGCCGATATCAAGAACACTCATATTTTGATCAAGAGGCACTCTCGCATCTAATAATTGAAGAAATGGATCCTCTTTCATATCTATTTCTGTAGACATGCGAAAACTTTTTGCTACACTGTCCCAGGCTTTTATCGCAGCTGTGTTATCTGCATTTTTCTTTTGCGTCCAATTCTCTTTGATATATTTTAGATCCATCGTCTCTCCCAAGCATAGACACTAATTGTTCTCAGATAATATTTCCTCATATATTAAGTATAGATAGTTATTTCATGTCTACAAGCCAGAGACGGGGATACACTGAGATAAGAAATAGCAGAAATGAATACATCCACATGGTTGCAGGGTTTTACCCATATATACAAAAGCATCAAAATAAGGAAGCTATCCCCCGGTTGGGGTTCTTCGCTATACCTTTTTACGACTTCTATCGATCATCACTTGCTTCTTTATCAACGGCTTCAATGACTCGATCCACACCGTGATCAAGAAAAAAACCTCCTTGTTCAAGGCTCAAATGAAGCCTAGACAAGGAGGTCTTTTCATTACATGAGAAGTTTTTTATGACTGACTTAAATAATAAGTAATCCTAGAGAAATAATGACACCTGTGAAGAGTAGGACCATGAGACAGTATCCCATGATGTCCTTGGCACCAAGTCCGGCAACTCCCAGAGCAGGCAGCGCCCAGAAAGGCTGAATCATATTCGTCCAAGCATCACCCCAGGCAATGGCCAACGCTGTTTTAGCAGGATCAACACCAAGAGCAACTGAGGCAGGCATCATGATAGGTCCTTGAACGGCCCACTGTCCACCACCGGATGGCACAAAGAAGTTTACAATTCCGGCACTCCAGAATGTAAAGAGCGGGAACGTTCTCTGCGTCGAAATGCTGACAAAACCTTGGGAGATGACACCGGCGAGCGAAACACCATCTGCATTTTTTCCAATCATCATTCCCATGATTCCTGCATAGAAGGGGAATTGAAGAATGACACCACCCGCTCCACGTACAGCATCATTCACAGCACGTACGTAGTTGATGGGGGTTTTATGGAAAGCGATACCCAGGATAAGAAAAATAAGGTTAACAATATTTAAGCTTAAGTTTCCAAAACCATTTGTGTAAAAATGATAACCCAGATACACGACGCCAATAACGACGATGAAGCCGGAAAGCAGCATAGAGTTTTCTTGTTTTTCCGCAATGGTCGTGTCTTTTGTTTTCACGTAGACAATTTCTTCCGGCTCAATGAGAGCCTGGGAGATCGGAAGAGACACGTCTGAACTCCAGTC
>CALFKA010000167.1 GCA_937880545.1 uncultured Clostridia bacterium
CTTACTCACCCAAACGGTCACTTAACTCTACGCAAAGAAAAGGGTTGTATATCCAGTTGAGCGCATAGCGGGAGTCGACAATGTCCACCAAACTCTCTGCTACTAAAAGTTCCGCCGCAATGTCCGGGTTATGGAAAAAGTCTTCTATATCCGGACTCTCACTGTGAAGTAGATCAAAAAGCGTTTCCGGTCGCTCATCTTCTTTCGCTCCCAGGACATATTCCCGTTTCGGAAGATAGCTAAATCCACTCTGGTCGAGTTCGCCAGAGCCAAACACCCCAAAAGCAAACAAGCCACCCACCACAAGAAGAACTCCCAGAACTGACGTAATGAGGTAACTCTGGAGAGGTTTTGTTTTAAACTGTGTCACCACCCATTTCTTTATCAACGAAATCTTCTTCATCATGCTCCTCCGTGTTAGGTCATATCCTATATTTTCATCAAGCAGAGGTTGTACGAGACCAGCTTGCTTACTTCGAAACAGAACGAATCATCGTCCCTACATTTAATATAAAGATGCAAGCGTTAAATAAGCGTAAATTTTTCGCCCCCATCGTGCTGCCAGATCAAAATATCCATCTGATAAACAAGAAAAAGCTATTCGATAATAAGAATCGTTCACACAAAGAATAAACGCACCAATGAAAAATAAGCTCTTTCCAAGGACTCCCAGCCTAATTTGTTTTTCGAATGTGAGCGCTTCCTCTTCATAGATGGTATTTCATCTTTATTTCATAAAAACTTTGTGTTTGCCTATAGAGAGGGTCACACGAACAAAATGGAACGTTAGAATGACAGCGATTATCCCGAGTGGATCTCTCAAAGAAAAAAATACAGGCGGTCAGGATTCTTCCCAATCGCCCGTTCACTGTATGACCTATTTGTTTTCTAAGTTCTATCAAAGCTATCTCTGCGCTTCTTCCACAGTTATTGTCGAATTTCTAAAGACTACCTGTGACTTTTTCGTTGATTGATTTCACCTTGAGCTGTTCCTCTATATATTAGCCTCAAAGCCCATCTCGAGTCGGAATCTCTTCTTGAATTGTCGGCGGATGGACTCTGCGCGGTCATTTTGTCCTGCTTGTTCGTAGAGGGCAGTCAAATGTGAGTAACTTACCTCATCCAGCGGATCAAATTCAAGTCCTTTGAGCATATACTTCGACGCTTTCAGACAAGACGTCTGCAGAGCCAGTTCCCCCAGAGCATGAAGAGCCTCAAAGTAAATCCCCGCATAATACTCTCTTTGAATGATGACCCAGTCGTCATATTCTCCATTTTCCAGAAAAGGTCCCTGATAGATGTCGCACAATTCCATCAAAAGAGACAGATCGTTCTCCGATGCCGACGACTGCCACTGCTCATATAAGCGTTCCATCCTCTGAGCATCTGTTACCACTACATGAGTTTCAGACAGAGAGAAACCATCACGCCCTTCTTTAAGTAGTGCTTCTTCACAATCAAATCCGAGTCCAATGGAGGAGAGAGTTTTACGGAGTTCATATAGTGCTACTCGCAGCGAAGTGGCGGAGGACTTGCGGTCTGACTCCGGCCAGAAAACACCGGCCAACTGCTCTCGGGATTGAGGCTGTCCCCGTACGAGGATGTACTTCAGAAGACCGCTGACTTTTCTCGTCTTGAAATCTTTTTCCGTCAATGTATGTCCCCCCACCTCCAGACGAAAGGAGCCCAGCAACTGCACTACAAGGGGATGTTCTGAATAGCTCTTCTTGCGAGCCGTCTCATAAAACCGGACGACTTCCTGAGCATAGGAAGCTTCCTCCGGGCTGGCAGTGCATCGAGCAAGCACTCTTTGCAGGGACTGGTGAGTGAAGGGAACACTGTAGATGTATCTGTTCTTCCTTCCCAGATTCACCCATTTACAAAAATACTCGTTGCCCAGTTCCTCTTCTCCACGCAGGAAGTACAGATCCGCTAATTGCAGACAAAGAGCATGCACACTTTGCTGGGCACCTTTCCTCTCAGATCCGGTGATACTGTTTCTCAAGTGCACCTCAGCCTCCTCGAATTCTCCCGCTCTTTTCAGAAGAATCCCCAGGGCTGCACTCGAGAGTTCTTCCATCCCATGACTGGGATTCTCTTTCTTCAGACTGTCGACAATCGTACGGGCTCGCTGAATCATTTCCGTGAGATCGGAAGAGCACACGTCTGAACTCCAGTCACATCACGATCTCGT
>CALFKA010000168.1 GCA_937880545.1 uncultured Clostridia bacterium
GGCTTTTACAAGCCCCCACTTCAAAGCCTACGGGTTAAGTGGTGGGTAGTTGACCGTTTCCCCTAGTCTATGTAAGTGCTGTTTGTTTCTATACTACTATCTTGGGAAAGAAAATTCATCCCTTAATTTCCTCAGTGACGTCCGATCCCTACATCTATCCGCCATCGTGTGCAGTGAATAACAAAAAAGCGGCAAGGGAAGTCCGCCGCTCTCGCTCTCTTTTTCTCATGGATCAGGCTTGAAAAAACAGCCGCTCCGCCGATTCTTTGGTCAATATATCATCGATGTCATCAAATCCCGGATGTGTCGTGACAATAATGACGCGGTCGCCTACTTTGACCTCGTCGTCTCCTCCCGGGAAGATGGGTTTGCCTTTGCGAATGATGTAGGCAATGGTGATATCGGGTTTGATGTTCATATGGCGGATGGGAATGCCTAGGATCTTTGAACCTTCTCGCACCGCAAACTGCAGCGATTCTACTTTGCCGTCAGCCAGACGGTGAAGTGCCTCCACACTGGAGCCTTCTGAGTTTTCAATGCCCCTGACATAGCGGATGATGCGATCAGCGATCAGCTCTTTGGGTGTGATGATCGACTGCAGCCCCATCTCGCCAAGGCTCGCTAAAATCTGTGTGCGGTTGACCTTGGTGATGGTCTTATCTACTCCCTGGGTGCTGGCATAGAGGGAGATAATGACATTTTCTTCATCGATTCCCGTCAGGCTGATCAGCGCCCCATAGTGGGCGATGCCCTCTTCATCGAGAACTTTTTTGTCGCTCCCGTCGGCGTGGATGACACTTACCTGAGGAAACTCGAGACTCAGCCGATTGGCTTCTTCCTCATCATGTTCGATGACCTTGATCTGCGTCCCCGTCCCCTGCAGCATCTTCAAAAGATAGTGTGTGATACGGCTCGCACCGATGATGATGCAGCTCTTGACACGCTCGTGCTTGGCTCCGAGGTCGTGATAGAGCTTTTCAAGATCCGGCTTTGTCCCGGTGACGGTGATGATGTCTCCAGCCTGGATGACATCGGGACCTCTCGGGATGAGTGTCTCGCGTCCGCGCACAATGATGCACACGAGTAGTGTCTGATAGCGCTTTTTAAACTCGACAAGGCTCATGCCGACGAGTCGACTGTCGACTTCCACAGGGACGCTGACGACATTGACGAGGTTATTGGAAAAGCTGTCGACGTTAAGTGCAAAAGGAAACTCCAGCTCCGCCGCAATCTTCTTCGCCGCCTCCAGCTCAGGGTTGATCATCATCGTGATCCCGAGACTCTCTTCAAAGAAGGAGTAGGAGCGGTAATTTTCCGGCGTGCGGATGCGGGCAATCGTATGCTTAGCTCCTAGTTTTTTCGCCATGATGGCGGCGATCATATTGATCTCATCGACTCTTGTGACACTGATAAAAAAGTCCGCTTGTCCAACTCCGGCTTCCATCATCGTATCGTAGCTTGAGCCATTGCCGACAAGACCCGAGATATCTGCGTGCTCCATCACCTGCTCGAGAACTCTTGCTGAACATTCAATTAATAAGACATCATGCCCGGCCTGAGAGAATTCAATACTGAGAAGTTCTCCCACCTTTCCTCCGCCGACGATGACTATTTTCATGATTGTTTCCTTCCTATGTGGGATGTGGCAATAAGATCGATGCCTGTCTCTGCGACATTTTCCACTAATATATCTCCCGGCTCAATGGGCGCTTCCAGGGTTTTCCCTCTAAGGCTCTTGAGCACTTGAAACAACATTTCTTTGGGAATGGCCTCTCTCGATCGAAAGGCCACTCGCGGGAGATGGCCCCCGCGCACCGGCAACGTCGAGGTCAACATGCGCCGAGGGAGTGTCCGCTCCTCTTTGGCAAATCTTACCCCTCTGCTACAGGCTGCTCCCGTTACTTCCCAGTCCCCGGAGGGTGAGCGTTTGATGTCCATCGCACAGCCTCTGGGGCAAATAATACATTCTATCTTCACACGATCTCCAATCGCAAATGGTCTCTTTCTTCAAGTCCCGGCACATCGATCCGCTCCATCTCAGAAGGAATCGCGAATGAAAGCCTTTTTTCTACAACCACCTTTGTACCATTATAGAGTCGCACCGTCCCTTTTTCCAGAGGTTCTTTCACTCGGAAGAACAACGAAAACGGCTCTGACCCACAAACCTCCTGCGGAATACAGGAATGAATATTGCCTTCTACTGTGACGGATGCACCGGCTTGTCTCTTGGCGCCCTGAAGGTGCGAAGCAGCTCCTCTTGCCGCCCATCGCCCTTCTTCGCTGACATAGTCGACGATATCGTGCACGTGAAGGGTATTGCCACAGACAAAGAAGCCTTCTGTCCTTGCTTCCCTGTATTCATTAACTAAAGGACCTCCCGTCCTCTCATCCATCGGCAGGAAGTACTTGACCAAGTCATTTTCAGGAATTAGTCCCACACTGAGAAGAAGCAGGTCACAGGCGATGACTCTCGTCTCCCCACTCTCTTCGTGATAGACTTCCACCCCCTCGATATGTTCTCTTCCGATCACTTTTGTTATGCGGCTGCGAAGGTACAATGGGATGTCGTAGTCATGCAGACACTGATGGATATTCCTTCGAAGTCCTGAACTTCTGGGAAGCACCTCAATGACCGCCTCGACTTGCACCCCCTCCCATACGAGCCGTCTCGCCATGATGAGGCCGATATCTCCTGAGCCATAGATGACAGCCCGTGTGCCGAGCCTCTTTCCTTCTAAATTCATGAGTCCCTGCGCTGCTCCTGCGTGGTAGATGCCCGCCGGGCGCTCTCCCATGAGGCCGATCATGCCGGCAGTTCTCTCCCTGCACCCCATGGCGAGGATGACAGAGCGCGCCTGCACCGTCTCATAGCCGTCTTTTGAGCTGAAGGTCACCTTCTTATCCGGAGATACTTTGCTCACCATCGTTCCTGTGCGAATCTCGACACCGCTTTTCTTTACTTCTTCAATAAACCGCCAGGCATACTCAGGCCCGCTCAGTTCCTCGTTAAACTCCTTGAGCCCAAACCCCATGTGAATACACTGAGGCAAAATACCTCCAAGCTCGGCTGCTCGCTCAAGAAGGAGCACGTCTTTCACACCAAGTTTTCTGGCTTCGATGGCCGCCGCCAGTCCTGCAGGACCTCCGCCGATGATGATCAGATCTCTAGTCATCACGCCTCCTCATCATCCAGCTTCCTCTTCCTTCTTTTCGTACATCTTCCTCGCTCAATGAGAGCTCTTCCTGGAGCACCTTTATGATCCGGCTCTCACAGAAACCTCCCTGGCATCTTCCACTCCCCGGACGCACTCTGCGTTTGACGCCTCCGACAGTTCTTGCGCCACCCGGACGCCGGATGGCTTCTCTCACCTCAGAGAGGCTGACCATCTCACAGCGGCAGAGGATCTCGCCCGCCTCGGGGTCTTCCTGAATCTTTTCATTTCTTTGTTTCGAAGACATCGTGTGCACTGAAGGGATGCCTTCTCTGTGGTGGATCACTGTGTCCTTCTTCTTAAGTTCTGTCATCTCAGAAAGAAGTTCTCGTACATACTCGGCGATGGCCGGTGCAGCACTCAGACCCGGCGAGTCAATCCCCGCTACCTGAATGCATCCGGGGGATCCTTTGCTCTTTTCAATTCGAAAATCTCCGCCCGGTGTCGATGCTCGCACACCGCTGAAGAGGCGGATGGTCGAAGCAATATCAGGTCTTGCGATCAGCTTCCTCACACCTCTATCCACAAAAGCGATCCCTTCCACATCCGTTGCGTGGTCGTGGATATCTTCCTTTATCTCGCTCGTCGGCCCATATAGGGTGTTTCCGTGAACGGTGGGGACAACCAGGACTCCCTTGGAGTGTTCCTCGGGAAGGCCAAACAGTACGTAGTGGAATTTCTGTCTCACCCCTTTATCGAGGACTCTGTACTGTCCTTTTCTCGGGATGATCTCGATCTCATCACCTAATAGAGAAGCGACATGACCTGCCCCTGTTCCGGCGGCATTGATAACATGGTCGACGTGAAACTCTCCTCTGTCTGTCTTCAGGAGATACTTCTTCTCTTGTCTTTCGATCGAAAGGAGTTCGGTATCCGGGTGAAAGGAGACGCCATTGGCGATGGCGTTTTCTAAAAAGGCGAAGGTCGCCTGAAAAGGACAGAGAATCCCTGCACCGGGAGAATAGAGAGCCGAGCAGACGGTATCACAGAGTCCCGGCACCTTTTCATGCACAGTCTCTCGGTCCCAGATTTCAAGACCTTTCACGCCGTTCATCTCTCCACGTTTTTTCAGTTCCACCAGCTGCGACTGATCATCGCAATCACGAGTCAGAACAAGTGAGCCGATAGTCTTAAGAGGAATAGAGAGTTCCTTCGCTATCTCATGAAACAGTTCGTTTCCGCGGACATTGAGGCGCGCTTTCAGACTGCCCGGCACAGCATCGAATCCGCCGTGTAAGATGGCGGAATTTGACTTGCTCGTACCCATGCACGCTTCGGGTTCCCTCTCAAGGAGTATGATGTCCAGTTGATAGCGAGAGAGCTCTCTCGCGATGGCTGTGCCGACAATCCCCGCTCCGACAATGGCGATCTTCATTTCTCATCCCATCCGAGACAGCGCTCGACGGCTTTTAGCCAGCGAGAATAGTTCTCCTGAATCCACTCCTCATCTTTTTGGGGAGTAAAGAGAAAGCCGCTTCCCTGGCGCTCTTCAAGAAACTCTCTGTTCCAAAGCCCTGCGGCCAGTCCGGCAAGGTACGCAGCACCCAGTGCCGTCGTCTCTTTGCGCGCACTCCTTCGCACGGCAAGGTGTAGGATATCTGCCTGGAACTGCATCAAAAAGTCATTGGCGCTCGCTCCACCGTCGACCCGTAGATCCGTAATCGGTGTGTGCGATTCCTCCTCCATAAGATGCAGGATGTCTTTTAACTGATAGGCGATCGACTCCAGCGTCGCCCGCACGATATGCTCTCTCTTTGTTCCTCGGGTCAATCCAAAGATCGCACCACGAGCATACATATCCCAGTAGGGGGCGCCAAGACCTGTAAAGGCCGGCACCACCACGACACCATTGGTATCTTCAACCATGTTGGCGTAGTATTCGCTCTGGGGCGCGTCATAGACGAGGCGCAGCTCATCTCTTAGCCACTGAATGGAGGCGCCTGCGACAAACACGCTGCCTTCGAGCGCATACATCGTCTCCCCAGGTAGCTCCCACGCCAAGGTAGTGAGGAGTCCTCTTTTTGAAAAGACAGGTTCCTCTCCCGTATTCATCAGGAGAAAGCAGCCCGTTCCATACGTGTTTTTCACCATCCCCTTCTTTGTGCACTGCTGCCCAAAAAGAGCCGCCTGCTGGTCTCCGGCAACGCCAAAGATCGGCACCTGAACGCCACCGAAAATCTCCGGATGGGTCATGCCAAACAAGCCACTGCTCGGAAGCACTTCGGGGAGGATGGCAGAGGGAATTCCAAGCTCCTTCAAGATCTCTTCATCCCACTTCTTTTCTTTTATGTTATAGAGCATGGTACGCGAGGCATTGGTGATGTCGGTGACATGGCGCTCTCCTCTGGTCAGTTGCCAGATGAGCCAGGTGTCAACAGTGCCAAAGAGCACCTCTCCCTTCTCTGCCCTCTCCTTCAATCCCGGCACCTCGTTAAAGAGCCAGAGGATCTTACTCATGGAAAAGTAGGCGTCAAGGACAAGCCCTGTCTTTTCATGGAGCCACTCCTCCAGCCCCCGCTCTTTGAGTTCTTCACAGATGGCAGCGCTTCGTCGGCACTGCCAGACGATGGCGCGGTACAGTGGCTCTCCGGTTGCCTTGTCCCACATCAGGGTCGTCTCACGCTGATTGGTGATGCCGATGCCGGCGATGTCTCTTGCCGACACTCTTTTTGCCTCTAAGACATCTCTGGCGACAGAGATCTGTGAGCGCCAGATATCTCTGGGCTCCTGCTCCACCCAGCCCTGCTGAGGATAATGCTGTGCAAACTCTCTCTGAGAGGAATAGACCTCCTCCGTTTTTTCGTTATAGAGAATAGCGCGGGAGCTGGTCGTTCCCTGATCGAGAGCCAAAATATACTTCACCTCAAACCTCCTACCATACATCGCGGAGCATGCGCAGGACATTGTCCCGGGCAAGCTTTTGAATCTGCCCCTCGCTCCACCCTTCCTTTTTGAGCGCATCAAAGAGCACTGCCATCTCTGTGGGGTCCTTGATCGCCAGTTCTCCGGTGACGCCATCAAAGTCACTGCCAATAGCGACGATATCTTCACCGCCGATATTTTTGAGATGGTTGAGATGCTTCACATGATCTTCCAGCCTGTTTCCTTCTCGATTGCCGCTTAGGAAGGCCGGGTGAAAATTGAGTCCTATTACCCCACCACTTTCTGCCAGCGCTCGGATCATCTCATCGGTGAGATTTCTCGGGTGATCGGTTACGCTTCTTGCGTTCGAGTGGGTAGCAGCAAAAGGCTTTTGGGAGATCTCTACCACATCCCAGAAACCTCCGTCACTTAGATGCGCGACGTCCACCACGCCTCCTCTGTCGTTTAGCCACTCAATGGCTTCCTTGCCTAGAGGGGTCAGGCCTTTTTGCATCTCATTGCGATCGGTGCTGTTGGGAAAAGCCAAAGAATTGGCAGTATTCCAGATGAGACCAAAGCTGCGAAAACCCATAGAGTACAAGAGCTCTAAGTCATCGAGCGTCTTCACGACTCGACAGTCTTCTATGCTCAGCACGCCGCTGAGCACCTTCTCTTTCGCATTTTTCTCCAGGTCTTCAACACGCAGAGCATGGCGAAATCTCTCTGAAAGTGAATCTTTAAAGATGGACACCAGCCGCTCGACATGAGTCCAGTCCGACCAGTCGGTTGCATCATTGGGCATCCACACAGCAAAAAACTGTGCGATCGCCTCTGCCTCCCGAAGTCTCTTCAGGTCGACATCAAAGCTGAGATCGGAAGAGCACACGTCTGAACTCCAGTCACATCACGATC
>CALFKA010000169.1 GCA_937880545.1 uncultured Clostridia bacterium
GACATGGGTTTCCGCTTCTCTACACAGGCGGGTGTGACGATCAGCATGGCCGATATGGTCATCCCCGAAGCCAAATGGGAGTTGATCCGGGAAGCCAAAGCAAAAGAACTTGAATATATCAATATGTACCGCAGAGGATTCCTCAGCGATGAAGAGCGTCATGAGTCTGTCATCAGCATCTGGAAAGAGACACGCGACAAGGTACAGGACGCTGTGATGGAAGCGCTCGATGAAACCAACAATCTGCACGTCATGAGTCAGTCGGGTGCACGCGGAAATGCTAACCAGATCTCACAGATCTGCGGCATGCGCGGAAACATGGCCTCTGCCACCGGTAAAACGGTAGAAGTGCCCATCACTGTAGGCTTCCGAGAAGGCCTGACGATCCTTGACTACTTTATCTCGACCACCGGTGCCCGTAAGGGTAGTGCTGACACGGCTCTCAGAACAGCCGACTCCGGCTATCTCACACGCCGACTTGTCGACGTCGCACAGGACGTGATCGTGCGCGAAGAGGACTGCGGGACGACGGAAGGGATTATCCTCTCCAAGATCACCGAAGGAAAAGAAGTCGTCGAAGAGCTCGAAGAGCGCATCATCGGCCGCTTCCCGACCCAGGTTATCAAGTCGAAAACCGGAAAGATTCTCTGCCGCAAAGAGCAGCGCATCACGGGTGATATCGCACGCGCCATCATCGCTGCCGGCATTGAAAAGGTATCAGTCCGCAGTGTCCTGACATGTGAGACAGAGCGCGGAGTCTGCGCCCGCTGCTACGGTGTCAACCTCGCCGACAACCGTGACGTCAATGTCGGAGAAGCTGTGGGTACTATCGCCGCTCAATCGATCGGTGAACCGGGTACACAGCTGACAATGAGGACATTCCACTCAGGTGGTGTCGCCGTCAGTGACATCACACAGGGTCTGCCCCGTGTGGAAGAAGTCTTTGAAGCGAGAAAGCCAAAAGGTCTTGCTCTTATCACACGCCTCAGTGGCACGGTCACTGTCAAAGAGACAGGGAGAAGGAAAGAGATCGTTATCGAGTCCTCAGAAGGAGAGACAGAAACCCTTCAAGTGCCGTTTGGCAGTCGCCTGCGCTACGCCACGGGAGATCATGTGGAGATCGGCGATCAGCTGACCGATGGATCGCTCTATCCCGCCGAAATCCTCAGCATCACCGGTGTCCAAGGTGTGGAAGAATATATCGTCAAAGAAGTTCAGAAGGTCTACCGGGATCAGGGTGTTGCCATCAACGACAAGCACATCGAGATCATCGCCAAGCAGATGCTCTCCAAGGTGCGCATCATTGACAGTGGCGACTCTAACTTCATTCCCGGAGGCAATGAAAACTACATGCACTTTGTCAAAGTCAACCGCAAGCTCGAAGAGCAGGGAAAAGAGCCGGCAAAGGGAGAGCGCATTGTCCTCGGCATTACGAAGGCATCGCTGTCCACCGATTCATTCCTCTCCGCCGCCTCCTTCCAGGAGACGACGCGTGTCCTGACCGATGCTTCTATTCGCGGCAAGGTCGACAACCTCCTCGGGCTGAAAGAGAACGTCATCATCGGCAAACTCATCCCTGCAGGAACGGGTATCAACCGCTATATGAACGTCAACATCCACGAAGAAGTGTAGATTTCAAAGAAAACGTTTGACGCACGAAATTGATAGTGATAGAATCTATAAGGTATTTGTGCCGACAGGGGAGACAGGCGCAAAAGCGAAAAGAATGCCCCTCTGTCTGGAAATAATCTTAGGCTGACTGAAGAAAACTTTGCGTCGGTCAGCAACAATAGATGGGGAGAGCGCTTCTGGCGTTCTCTTATCCTAGAGGAAAGGAGGAAAGTCTATGCCGACCATTAACCAACTTGTCAGAAAAAGCCGTGACAGCAAAAAGGTCAAGAGCGATGCGCCTGCCCTGCAGAGAAATCTGAACACACTCAGAAACAAAGCAACCACGCAGAACGCCCCGCAAAAGAGAGGCGTTTGCACATCTGTAAAGACAGTGACGCCCAAAAAACCCAACTCGGCTCTTCGCAAAGTCGCAAGAGTTCGACTGACCAATGGAATGGAAGTCACCGCTTATATCCCCGGAGAAGGCCATAACCTGCAGGAACACAGCGTCGTGCTGATCCGCGGCGGCCGTGTACGCGATATTCCCGGTGTCCGCTACCACGTAATTCGCGGCGTTCTCGATACCGCCGGTGTCGCTAATCGCCGACAGGCGAGAAGCAAGTACGGAGCGAAACGACCGAAAAAATAAGGTCCTTTTGGTTCAGTACCGATGAATGAATGAATTTTTAGGAGGGAAGTAAGGTGCCAAGAAAGGGCAGAATACCCAAGAGGGAAGTATTACCGGATCCGGTGTACGGATCCACCATTATCACAAAGTTAACCAATAACGTCATGCTTGACGGAAAGAAGGGCGTGGCACAGGACATCGTCTACAATGCACTCAAGAGAGTCGAAGAAGTTTCAGGGCAGAATGCACTGGATGCCTTCATGCAGGCCCTCTCGAATGTATCCCCGACGGTAGAAGTAAAAGCCAGGCGTGTAGGGGGTGCCAACTACCAGGTTCCGATTGAAGTGCGTCCGGAAAGACGCCAGACCCTGGGACTGCGCTGGCTCGTTAACTTTGCAAGAAGAAGGAAAGAACGCACGATGACTGAACGACTGTCTGCGGAGATTCTCGACGCCCTGAATAATACGGGCGGAGCGGCCAAACGCCGGGAAGAGATGCACCGCACAGCGGAGGCAAACAAAGCGTTTGCGCATTTCCGTTATTAGTCGGATCATTACAGGAAGGAGGTAATCATGCCAAGATCCTTTCCTATTGAAAAAACACGAAATATCGGCATTATGGCACACATAGATGCCGGCAAGACAACGACTACCGAAAGAATCTTGTTCTACACAGGCAAGAGTCATAAAATCGGTGAAACTCATGAAGGGGCTGCAACCATGGACTGGATGCAGCAGGAGCAAGAACGTGGCATCACGATTACTTCTGCAGCTACCACGACCTTATGGAGAGATATTGCCATTAATATCATCGACACCCCCGGTCATGTGGACTTCACGGCTGAGGTTGAGCGTTCCTTGCGAGTGCTCGACGGATCTGTAGCGGTCTTCTGTGCAAAAGGCGGCGTGGAACCACAGTCCGAGACCGTCTGGAGACAGGCGGACCGTTACCAGGTTCCCAGAATCGCTTATATCAATAAAATGGATATCACGGGCGCCGATTTCCTGCGCGTCGTCAAACAGATCAAAAACAGGTTGGGAGCCAATCCTGTACCACTGCAGATTCCGATCGGGGCAGAGGATTCCTTTACCGGTATCATCGACCTCGTCAAGATGAAGGCAGAGATCTACAAAGACGAACTCGGCAGAGAAATCGAAGAGACGGATATACCGGAAGCCTATCTGGAGCAGGCCAATGCACAGCGAGAAGCGCTCATCGAGAGTCTAGCAGAGACAGATCTTGAACTGATGGAAGCCTATTTCAATGGAGAAGACATCACGCCTGACATGATGCGTCCTGTCATCCGAAAAGCTACCATCGCCAATGAGATCGTCCCGGTCGTATGCGGATCGTCATACAAGAACAAGGGAGTGCAGATGCTCTTGGATGCGGTCGTCGACTATATGCCTTCCCCGCTGGACATTCCGGCCATTGAAGGCATCAATCCTGTTACGCAGGAAGAAGTAACCAGAGCAGCATCCGACACAGAACCGTTTAGCGCCCTGGCCTTCAAGATTACGACCGACCCGTTAGATCGGAAGAGCACACGTCTGAACTC
>CALFKA010000170.1 GCA_937880545.1 uncultured Clostridia bacterium
GTACGAGGCAACCAGATCTCCGAGGGCGGAGATCATGGAGCCAAACAGCGCAAAGAAGAAGACGCCGATAAAGCTCGCTGAGGAGAGAAAGATCAGCTTAAAGATCACAGCCACGACGACGCTGGCGACGACGCCGCCTGCAAGGCCTTCGAGTGTTTTATGTGGGCTGATATGTGAGGCGATCTTTCTCGTGCCAAAAAAGGTCCCGACGTAATATGCTGCGATGTCGCTGATCCAGGCTACGATGAATACCAGAATAAACATGCGCTCCGGACCGAATTCAATCAGTCTCCATAGCAGGTAGAACGGGATGGCCACATAGGTAAAACAGAAGAAGCGCGACACGACTTGTTGCAGGTCTTCTCTGAGAAAGAGCATTTGCACGATAATACTGATGAAAAGATAACTGAAGAGCATGACAAGCGCCAGATCTGTCGGCATAAAGAAAATGACGCTCAGAAAAACAGCGCTTAGCAGGTCGTCAAGACGGAAGGAGACTTTAAACGCTCGCTTTAACTCCATCATGGCCAGCATCGTCAGTAAAATCAGTGCGATCTTCAGAGGTAATCCTCCGAGAACTAAAAATATAACTAACAGGAAAAAGCCGACGAGTGCACTGACGAATCGAGTAATCATTTTTCTTCTATTCCTCCATAGCGTCGAGATCTGGAGCCGTATTCAGTAAGGGCTTCTTCAAAAGCCTCGGTGTCAAAGTCCGGCCAGTATCGGTCGGTAAAGTACAATTCACTATATGCGCTCTGGTAGAGCAGGAAGTTGCTCAGGCGCTGTTCTCCGCTCGTGCGGATAATCAGGTCCGGGTCGGGCACACCGGCCGTGTAGAGCTTGGAAGCGAATTGCTCCTCATCCACTTTTTCTACCCCCTCTTTCAGTAGGGCGTTGACGGCCGAGAGTATTTCCGCTCTGGCGCCGTAGCCCAAAGCAATATTTACACGGATGGCATCTCCCTTTTCCGTAAGCTGCTGTGTTTTTTCAAGCACCATGCGTACGGGCCTCGGAAAGAGTGACAAGTCTCCCAGAAAATGCACCTGCATCCCCTCTTCGATCATTTCCTGTATCTCACGCTGAAAATACTCGCTGATAAGTGAAAATAGGAAAGTGACTTCACTTAGGGGGCGGGAAAAATTCTCTGTAGAGAATGCATAGAAGGTGAGTACCTCAATGCCCTTTGTCCTCGCATATTTGATAATCCGTTTTAGGTTATCGGTTCCGGCTCGGTGGCCTTGGTTGCGGGGAAGTCCCAGCTCCTGTGCCCAGCGGCCGTTGCCGTCCATGATAAATGCTACATGCCGCGGGATCACTAGACCTCCATGATCTCGGCGATCTTTTCTTCCACCAATAAATCGATATTCTTGATGGCTTCATCGATGGTTTCCTGGACTTCTTCTTCCAATCTTTTGGCTTCATCTTCTCTGAGAACTGAATCTTTCAGATCTTTTCTCAGAACGTCGTTGGCATTTCTTCGATCGTTACGAACGGTGATCTTTGCTTCTTCCCCCATCTTTTTGATGAGTTTTGTCAGATCTCTGCGATTTTCTTCCGTCAACATCGGGATCGACAAGCGGATGACTTTTCCGTCATTGCTGGGATTGATCCCAAGATCCGATGTCTGGATGGCCTTCTCTATGGCGCTCATCATCGACTTGTCATAAGGTTGCACTGTCAGGAGCCTGGGCTCCGGTGCAGCAATATTAGCCATCTGATTGAGCGGTGTATCTGTACCATAGTAATTGACGCGGATGCGGTCGAGAAGCATGGGATTGGCCCTGCCCGCTCGGATACTCTGCATTTCTCTTTGCAAAAAACTTAATGCTTTTGCGATCTGCGTCTCTAGATTTTTCAATGCTTGATTACTCATGCTCCCTCCTGATCATGGTTCCTTCATTTTGGGACCGGAGGGCACGGATGAGACTTTGCTCCGATTTCATTGAGAAAACAAAGCACGGGATGTTGTTCTCCCTCAGGAGAGTAGCAGCCGTCTGATCCATGACCTGTAAATCCAGGTCCAATATTTCCTTATAGGTCATTCTATCAAATTTACGGGCATTTTCATAGGACTTTGGATCTTTATCATAGACTCCATCAATGATTTTTGCAAAGAGGGTCAACTGCGCATCAATTTCTGCCGCCCGCAAAGCAGCTGTCGTATCCGTGGAGAAAAACGGGTTTCCCGTGCCTCCACTGAAAATAACAATGCGTCTCTTCTCAAGATGACTGACGGCACGTCTGCGAATATAGGGCTCCGCCACTTTTGGCATTTCAATAGCACTCATGACCCTTGTAGGAACATCGAGTTCTTCAATCGCATCTTGCAGTGCCAGCCCATTGATAACTGTCGCCAGCATTCCCATATAGTCAGCGGTAGAGCGGTCCATATTGGCACTCGATCGACCTCTCCAGAAATTTCCGCCACCCACTACGACAGCCAGTTCATACCCTTCTTTGTGAAGGGTCACAATCTGCGCTGCTATGTCGGCGATGACATTGTCGTCGATGCCAAAACCCGTTTCAGGAGCTAGAGCTTCCCCGCTGAGTTTGAGTAATACACGATTCCATTTCATACGGATCCTCCTCTAAAAAAAGAGAACACTGAGTGTTCTCTTATTGCATCTGTTTGGCTACTTCGGCAGCAAAGTCCTCACTCTTTTTCTCCAGACCTTCTCCAACCTCATAGCGGACCATGGTAACAACCTCCACCTCTTTGCCGAGGTCTTTGGCTTGCTTGTCTACCAGTTGTCCCACTGTCAAGTCAGAATCTTTGATAAAGGTCTGCTCGAGGAGACAGGCTTCTTGAAGCTGCTTCTGCAGTCTGCCATCGACCATCTTCTCGATGATGTTGGCGGGTCTTCCCTTTTTCCCTTGGGCTTCCAGTTCGGCGTTTTCGTTCTGTGCCTGGTGCAGAAGCACTTCTTTTTCTGCTGCGATATAGTTTTCATCTACATCATTGCGGCTGATGTAGCGGGGAGCCATGGAAGCGACTTGCATGCAGAGGTCTTTTCCGAGCTCGGCAAGTTCTTCTTTTGAAGCGTCGCTTTTAAGACCAACGACAGCAGCGATCTGGTGATTGCCATGGAGATATCCATAGAGGTATCCGCCTTCTATCTCCTCAAAGAGGTAGCGGCGCAGATTCATGTTTTCACCGATGCGAGCAATCAGTTCATTAAGAGTGTCTTCTACATTTTTGTCTGCTCCGGTAAGCATGGCATCTTTGAGTGCTTCCATATCGGCAGGGGCTTCTGCCAGGACAGTGGATGCCACCTGAGTGACGAAGTTGCGAAATTCATCATTTTTTGCCACGAAGTCCGTCTCCGAGTTTACTTCTACAAGGGCGGCTTTCTTGTTGTCTTCGCTTATATCAAGGGCGAGAAGACCTTCTGCTGCAATACGACCGCTTTTTTTTGCTACTTTTACGAGTCCACGCTCACGAAGCAGGTTGACAGCTTCCTGAACATTTCCTTTGGTCTCTTCCAGCGTGTTTTTGCAGTCGAGCATTCCGGCGCCGGTAATCTCACGCAGTTCTTTAATTTCTTTGGTTCCAAACATCCTTATTCTTCCTCCTCTTCCGTCTCTTCTTCGGGGAGTTCTTCTACTTCTTCTGTTTCTTCAACGACTTCTTCTGTTTCTTCAACGACTTCTTCAGAAGCTTCTGCGAGCTGTTCATCTTCTTCTGCGTCTCTGGCTGCCAGTCCCTCCATGACAGCATTGGTCATGGCATTACTGAAGAGTTTGATGGCGCGGATAGCATCATCATTTCCGGGAATCGGGTAATCCACCTGATCGGGGTCGCAGTTCGTATCTACGATGCCGATAACGGGAATACCTAGCAGTCTGGCTTCATGAATAGCCAGTTTTTCTTTCACTTGGTCAATGATAAAGATGGCATCAGGAAGCTTCTCCATATCTCTGATACCGTCATAAAAGCGGTGCAGTTTTTCTTTTTCTCGTGTCAGGAGCATGACTTCTTTTTTGGGAAGGTTTTCAAACGTTCCGTCTTCTTCCATCTCTTCAATTTCAAAGAGATAATCAATTCGCTTGCGGATCGTAGCAAAGTTGGTCAGGAGACCGCCTTTCCAGCTCTGATTGACGTAGAACATTCCGGCGCGTTTGGCTTCCTGCTCAATCGCTTCACGGGCTTGTTTCTTCGTTCCGACATACAGGATCTTCTTACCCTGCGAAGACAGTTCGCGCACAAATTCATAGGCCTCTTCTAATTTTTTCAACGACTTTTGAAGGTCGATAATGTAGATGCCATTGCGCTCTGTATAGATATAGGGCTTCATCTTGGGGTTCCAGCGTTTGGTCTGATGACCGAAATGAACACCGGCTTCGAGTAAACTTTTCATAGAAACTACGGACATAACTATTTCCTCCTTGTTTGTCCTCCCTGCTCCCTACCCTTTGTGGGCACAAGTTGGTCATGAGCAGGTGTGTATTTTGACCTTCGTTATTATACTACAGCCCCCATCTGATAAGCAAATAATATTTTTTATAATTCAGGGGACGTGTGCAATACCTTACTTTCCAAACTAAAAAGAATAGTTCACTTACTCAAGTGTTCTACTTACTC
>CALFKA010000171.1 GCA_937880545.1 uncultured Clostridia bacterium
CTAAATGATCAATGGTTGCTATACTCCCCCATTTGGGATCGAGCGGTAACGAATTGCCGAACCCGACAAGTAATGCTTGGTGGGCTTGGGGTCGAGCGAATAGTACGCAATATCGGTTTAGTGGACATGAAGGCTCAAAAAGACTTTCAGGACAAACTGACCGAGTTGACGCGAAATGCTAAGCAAGTGAGGATTACGAATCAAGCGGGAACAGATGTCACCTTTGAAAATGATCCTGACAGACCCATCAACAATGAAATTGATTACTCCAAGCCAGGGGCACATTTTCTGATTGGACAGATCGGTTGGGCACCAATCGAAGAAACGATCAACGGAAGAATTACCTTTGATGGAGCTTATAGTGGTGGCGGAGATATTGAGTTTGGAGTCCTTTCAGAACCGATATCCTATGTCGTTGAAAAAGGACGAATCGTCGCCTTTGAAGGAGAGAGACTTGCAAAAATTGCTGAAAAATACTTTGAGTCACTGGAAGACCCGAATATGTATATCGCAGCGCATGTCTGCCATGGTTGCAGTCCGAATGCAAAACTTGAAGGAATCATGACAGAAGATGAAAGAATCTGGGGTAGCACAGAGTGGGGATTTGGTCATCAAGGCTCAAATTATTCAGGTGGTGAACCGAGAGTGGCTAAGAGTCATGTGGATGGTGTGTGTTTAGAGTGTACGATATGGCTTGATGGGGAAATGATTCTGAAGGATGGAAAGTATATTCACCCGGAACTTACTGAACTCGCTAAGAAGCTCGGAAAATAGAATCATGAATAAAAGAGTTAAGGTCGGAGCAGATCCTTTTCCTCCATATCAATACTACGATGCAAGCGGGGAACTTCAAGGCTCAGATTATGAGACCATCAATAAAATCCTACTTGCCATGAGTCTGGAGCCGGAATATGAGTTGGACGACTGGGGGGAAATCGAGAAAAAACTTATCGAAAAGAAGTTGGATGTTGCTTTTCAGGTGCAGAAGACACCCGAGAGAGAGGCATTATACTACTTTTCGAATCTTCTACGAAATGCTGTGACAACCCTTGTTTCGACCGGTCAAACTTTATCAAAAATAGATGATATCGTTTCTCAAAATAAGAAACTCGCAGTGATTTCAAACTATAAGTATGGTGAGTTGATTGACTCTCTTCCAGACCGCGTAAAGATATTTGTCAAAGATATGACAGAACAATTGAATTTTGTCCGACAAGGCGCTGCTGAATTTGCAGTCGTAGACCTAGGAGTTTTCAATTATGTATCTGACAAAGAGAATAATACCTTTAAAGTGCATCAGAACGTTAACTTTAATCGCCCGCTTTATGTAGTGTTCCACGATCCGGAGCTTCGAGATAAGTTTAATGACTATCTATAAGTAGTGGGAACTATTAAAAGGGAAGACAATACATCTTGCCGTCAGATATATAAAGTAATACTCACAAAAAGTGGCTTGCCCTAAGACGGGCAAAGCCTCTTTTTGTCGAGAGGTGGAATATTTCATAAAAGACGAGTGATTAATGTAAAACCAAGTTCCTTTTGGGAAATCTTAATGATGTTTGGGGCAATTAGGAGTGCACAATTAGGAAAGGAAGTTTCTTCCGGCTTAGTGGGCAATTGATTTTCTTTTTATCGGATGGAATTCGTGTATAATAGGTGACGGAGGCATTCAAATGAGAAGAAATACTCTGATTTTGGCAGCGGGCAAGAGTACGCGTATGAAATCCAGGAAAAGCAAGGTGCTCCATGAGATCCTGGGGAAGAGCTCTCTCGCCTACGTGGTGGAACTGGCTCATGAAATTGAGTCGGATGAAATCTTTGTCATCGTCAGCCCGCAGGAGGAGAACATACAGCTCCTGTTCGGTGAAGAACTAAATTACGTAACACAACAGCATCAACTCGGTACGGGAGATGCCGTAGCTTCTGCCGCACCTTTTCTGGAAGATGGCACCACTCTTGTGCTCTACGGAGATGTTCCCTGCCTGCGAGCAGAGAGTCTGCAGGAACTCTTTGATTTTCATGAATCACAGGGCAATGATCTGAGCATCCTCAGTGTAGATACGGAGGATCCCACCGGCTACGGTCGCATTGTAAGAGACGCGCTCGGCGTGGTGGCGATCGTGGAACATCGGGATGCCACGCCGGAGCAACTTTCGATTCGGGAGATCAACTCAGGCATTCTCCTGATGGATACGAAACTTCTGAAGACGTATATCTCAGAGCTGACTCCTTCTAATGTTCAGGGTGAACTCTACCTTACAGATCTTGTCGAGATCTTCCGCAGTGCAGGCTACAAGGTCGATGCATATCGGATGGAAGATGAAGAAGAGATCGTCGGCATCAATACTCGTTGCCAGCTCGCTCAGGCGACGCGTGTTCTGCAGGAGAGAATCAATAATTACTGGATGGAAAACGGTGTCACGCTGATCAGCCCAGAGTCGATCTTTATTGAAGATGGCGTGGAAATTGAACAGGATGTCGTCATCTGGCCGGGCACGTATCTGAAAGGGGACACCCATATCTCCGCTGACTGTGAAATTGGACCGGAGGTGACGCTGGAGAGCACCTTTGTGGGGACGGGCACCCGAGTCCTGCGCTCAAGCATCACGCAAGCAGAGATCGGTGATAATACGCAGGTAGGTCCCTACACCTATATTCGCCCCAACTCCTTCATAGGAGATAACTGCCGCATCGGGGACTTCGTAGAGATCAAGAACTCCGTGATCGGCAGTGGCACCAAGGTATCCCATCTCACCTATGTCGGAGATGCCGATCTGGGAGAGGATATCAATATCGGCTGCGGCGTCGTGTTTGTCAACTACGACGGCAAAGTCAAACAGCGCTCCATCGTTGAAGATGGTGCGTTCATTGGCTGTAATACCAACATTATCGCTCCGCTTCGCGTGGAGAAGGGAGCGTACGTCGCTGCAGGCACGACCCTGACGGAGGATGTCCCCAAAGACAGCCTCGCCATCGGTCGCTCCAAGGTGACGATAAAGTCGGACTGGAAAGCGAAAAAGGAAGAATAACAGGAGGAGTCATGCACAGGACGGGTGACATCGTCAAAGTCTTCGCCGGAAACAGCAGTAAGAATCTCGCACTAAAGATCTGCCGTGAGCTAGGTCTTCCCCTTGGAAATGCCCAAGTAGGATCCTTTAGCGATGGAGAGATCTCACTCACGATTAATGAAAGCGTACGGGGTGCGGATGTATTCATCATTCAATCCACCTCGCCTCCGCAAGTCAATGTGGCGATTATGGAAATCTTGATCATGATCGATGCGCTCAAACGCGCTTCGGCCGGTCGCATCACGGCTGTCATTCCCTACTACGGGTATGCCAGGCAAGATAGAAAGGCCAGGCCCAGAGATCCCATCAGCGCCAAACTGATGGCGGACCTCCTCACAACAGCAGGAGCCGATCGGGTTTTGACCATGGATCTCCATGCTGCGCAGATTCAGGGATACTTTAATATCCCTGTTGACCATCTACTGGGTGGACCGATTCTCGCAAGCTATATCAAGAGCAAAAAAATGGACAATCTCGTCGTGGTAGCGCCTGACTTTGGTTCGGTGACCCGCGCAAGAGATTTCTCAAAAGACCTCAACTGCTCGATCGCCATTATAGAAAAGCGCCGTCACGCAGCCAATCAGAGTGAAGTGATGAGTGTCATCGGGGACGTGAAGGGCAAGAACGTGATCCTCATCGACGACATGATCGACACAGGAGGCACCGTCTGCCAGGCAGCCGAAGTGCTTCTCGATCTGGGAGCGCTTTCTTGCATGGTCTGTGCCACTCACCCGGTGTTCAGCGGTCCCGCCACGGAGCGCATGATCAACAGCAAACTCAATGAAGTCGTCATTTTAGATACGATTGAGCTTCCCGAAGAGAAGCGCTTTGACAAACTGACGATCCTCTCCAGTGCGAAGATCTTCAGTGAAGCTATCCGCCGCATCTATCAAAACGACTCCATCAGTTCGCTCTTTAGTAAGGACTATCTGTGAAATGTATTGTAGGACTCGGCAATCCCGGCCGTAAGTACGAAAAGACCCTTCACAACATGGGCTTTCTTGCGCTGGACCGGTTTGCCGAAAAGCGGGGCATCGCTATGCGCCGTATCGCCTTTGAGGGACTCTTGGGAGAAGAGGGGAGTGGAGACAACAAACTCCTCCTCCTTAAGCCCATGACATATATGAATCTCTCGGGCAGAAGCTTTGGGGCCCTGTTTCGCTACTATAAACTGCAGGAAGAAGACGTGCTCATCGTCTATGATGACGTGGACATCCCTTTTGGGACTCTCCGCATTCGAAAAGGCGGCAGTGCCGGCACCCACAACGGGATGCGAAGTATTGTCGAGCACGCAGATGCCCAGAGGCTTCCCCGACTCCGCTTGGGGATCGGGCAGGCGCACAGCCAGGAATTGCGCGACTATGTCCTCATGGGCGTGAGTGCATCGGAGAAGAAGCGCATGGACGAGATGATCGACCGGGCCGCGGATGCCATCGATGCATTTATTGAAAAAGGAATTGATTTTGCCATGAACGAATATAACGGAGAATTATGAAGACCTGGGAGATGCTCCTCGGGCACCTAGCCCTCCCGGAACGCCGTTCCATGAGAGTAGAAGGATTGGGTGGATCTTCGGATTCACTCTTTTTTGCGTACCTGAAAAAAGGAAAGGCGCTCGTTGTTGCCCCCACCTTCCTAAAGGCAGAGAGTTTCTGGAGAGATCTTCAGGGTCTCGGAGAGGAAGTGTGGCTTCTCCCGGAGAGGGAGCTCCTCTCGAGCGGCTTCTATGGAGGCTCCCGAGAGATCTTCTTTGAACGGGCGGAAGTCCTCGAGAAGGTACTAGACAGTAAAGGGACGCTGGTCGTCAGCATCAAGAGTCTGGCGCAGCCACTTCTTCAGGCGGAGCGATGGAGAAAGCTCCGACTGAACCTCGACCTGAATACTTCGATACCACTGGATGAAATATCTGAACGTCTTGTCGCCCTCGGCTATGAGCGAAGTTATACAACAGAAAAAGTCGGTGACTTCTCCTTACGAGGAGACATTTTAGATGTCTTCGTCCCGGGGGAAGAGTCCCCATTTCGCATAGAATTTTTCGGCGATGATGTCGACAGCCTGCGCCGCTTTGATCCCCTCACCCAGTCGTCGATTGAGACGGTGGAAAGGGTGCACATCGGAGCTGCGAGTGAGTCGATGATGGTGGAAGGGCTTGAAGACGTACCGGTGCGCTCTGCGTATGAGCGTTACGGTGCTCTTGGACTGAGCGAGAGCCTCATGAGCTTTGGAAAGTTTGAGCAACTCCTCTTTCTTGAAGAGAGCGAGTGTATGGCGCGTCTTGGTGATGTTCACCAGGACTTCTTACTCCGCATGCAAAGCGGAGTAGAGGCTCAGACCGAACATGAGGATGCGATCCACAGCCTGCTTAGCCCGGAAGAGCTTCAAAAAGAGATCGATCGACTTCCCATCCTTCGCTTCAGCCGTTTTCACAGAGGAAATGCAGATATCAGCTTAAAGGGAAACCTGCCTCCGGAATTCCGAGGCAACTTCTCTCATCTTGCGCAGGAGCTCCGGGAGAGAAAACTCCAGGGCTACCGGCAGATGATATTGATCGAAGAAAAGGATGAGCTGATCGAAGACTTCCTGCGCGGAGAAGAACTCTTTGTCACCCGAAGAGATACTCCTGTTGCGCAAGGGGAGATCCGGCTTCTCAAAGGCCATGTAGGCAGTGGCTTTACCGAGGAGACTCATCAAGTGGCACTGTATACGAGGCGGGAGATCTTCGGCTACACGCGTACAAAAGCGAGGAGACACTTCGGGGAGAACACGCGCCCCATTGACTCCTTTTTTGACTTAAAACCCGGCGACTACGTAGTTCATCTGCACCACGGCATCGGCAAGTACCTGGGGCTTACCCAGCGAGAGTTCGATGGCGTGAAGGGTGACTATCTGTCGATTGAATACCGAGATGACGATCATCTCATGATTCCTACGCACTCACTGCACCTTATCCAGCGCTATCTCGGGAGCGATGCGCGCACGGTTTCTCTGACAAAGCTTGGCAGCAAAGAGTGGCAGCGCAAGAAGGAGAAGGCGCAAAAGAGCATTGATGAGATGGCGCAGGAACTCTTGGAACTCTACGCAAGAAGAAGTGCAGAGAAGGGCTTTGCCTTCGGAGAAGATACGCCTTGGCAGCGAGAGTTTGAAATGGACTTCCCCTTTGAAGAGACGCCGGATCAACTGCGCTGTGTCGAAGAAATCAAAAAAGATATGGAAAAGAGCGAGCCGATGGATCGTCTCCTCTGCGGAGACGTGGGCTTTGGAAAGACGGAAGTGGCGCTGCGAGGCGTCTTCAAGGCCGCCATGCAGAGCAAACAGTCACTTATCCTCGTACCCACCACCGTTTTGGCGCAGCAGCACTATGAGAATATCAAAGAGAGATTTGCTCACTATCCGATCAAGGTGGCGATGCTCTCGAGGCTTCGAACACCAAAAGAGAGAGGGAAGATCCTAAAGGAAGTTTCCTCCGGCGCCGTCGATGTGTTGGTGGGCACCCATATGGCCCTTGGTAAAGACGTAAAGTTCCACGACCTGGGACTCCTCGTGATCGATGAAGAGCAGCGCTTTGGCGTCGCACACAAAGAGAAGATCCGAAAGATGAAGGCAGGAGTCGACACCCTGAGTATGAGTGCCACACCGATTCCGAGGACCCTCCATATGTCCTTGGGGGCCATCCGCGACTTATCGATCCTCAACGACCCGCCAAAAGACCGCTATCCGATCCAGACTTATATCACCGCTATGGATGAGGGGATTCTCAGAGAAGCTGTCCTTCGGGAAGTGGAGCGCGGCGGGCAGGTCTACTATATCTATAACCGGATTGAAGATATGGAGAGGATCTTGGAAAAACTCCATCGGCTTCTCCCGGAGATCCGCATTTCCTATGTTCACGGAAGAATGAATGAAAGACAGCTGGAGGACACGATGCTTGCCTTCCGGGCGGGCGAGAGCGATCTGCTTCTCTCCACGACCCTCATTGAGACCGGTATGGACATCTCCAATGTCAATACCATCCTCATTGAGGACGCCCAGAACCTGGGACTCTCCCAGCTTTATCAGCTGAGGGGAAGGGTCGGTAGAAGTAACCGTATCGCCTACGCTTACCTGTTCTTTCCAAGAAATAAGATTCTCACGGAAGAGGCTGTCGCGCGACTGGAGACCATCCGAGAGTTTACAGACTTTGGCAGTGGCTTCAAAATCGCACTTCGCGATATGGAGATCCGCGGCAGTGGTCACCTTCTCGGCAGTTCCCAGTCAGGACACTTTGCCGACATTGGCTACGAACTATATATGCAGATGCTGATGGAGACAGCGAAGAAGCTCCGAGGCGAACCGATCCCGCAGACCATCCAGACACAGCTCGACCTGGGTGTCAGCGCTTACCTGCCGGAGTCGTATATCTCCCACAGCGGGGTAAGAATGGAAATCTACCGAAGAATTCGCAGTATCGAATCTCGTGAGGCGATGGAGGCGATGGAAGATGAACTGCTCGATCGATTCGGGGAACTTCCGAAGGAGGCCAATGACCTCCTGCGAGTCGCTCTGATCGCTTCCTACTCTTCGAAGATTCCTTTCCGAGAAGTCAGAAGGTTTGATCGAGAAATTCGCTGCTATTTCGATGAAGAACGGATGCCCTCCATCCGCTGGATCACACAAGTCGACAAGACCTTGAGTCCGCTCGTGAGGATGCATCTGAAAAAGAATCCTCGGCTCATCATAGAGCCTGAAGATCCAACCGACACAGAAGAACTCCTGGAGATCTTTGAGAGGCTCATCCTTTTCAAAGAGGAGCAAGAAGGATATAATGAGCCCTAGATTAGAAATGAGGTATGTATGAAAAAACGTTGGTTACTATTATTGCTGGCGGGAGTGATGCTCTTGAGTGCCTGTACCCAGCCCCCCGCAGATACGCAGACACCGGCCGAAACCCCGGCCGAAACGCCCGCAGAGAACGGGGAGACGCTTCCCTGGAATGAAGAGTATGTTGCGAAGGTAGGCGATGAATTCCTGCCAAGAAAAACCTTTAATGCCCTTGTCGCCCTGAACAAGTACATGTTTCTCTCTCAGTACGGAGAGGAAGTCTTTGAAGAAGACGCAGAACTTCTGACAAGAGTGCAGCAAGCGACGCTTGATGACTATGTCACCGCAGCACTGGTCGGCAAGATGGCCTCTGAGCGTGGCATCGAGATGAATGAAGAAGAGGCAAAGAAGATCGAGCAGGACCTGAAGTCTTCTTTTGAGAATGACAAAGAATTCGCCGTGTTTTTTGAAGGCGAAGGAGCGGATATGAGCGACCTGCTCCCTTATATCAACCTGCAGTCTTACTTCGGCTCTCTGCTCGAATCCTGGAAAGCGGAAGTGATGGAGAGCGAAGAGCTAAAGGATGTCATTGCACAAGCCCAATTGGTCCACGCTCGTCACATTCTTCTCGATGGGGAAGATGAAGATGCCGCCAATGCACTTCTCAAGGAAGTCAAAGAAAAACCCGAGACCTTTGCTGACGTGGCGATGGAGAAATCCCTTGATACGGGAAGCGGAGCACAGGGTGGAGATCTAGGCTACTTCATGCGTGAAGACATGGTACCTGAGTTTGGTACTGCGGCCTTTGAAAGCGAAGTGGGTGAGATCGTGATGACCCGCAGCCAGTTTGGATTCCACATCATTGAAATCCTTGACAAGAGCACACTTGATGCGCTTGAAGCCAAGGGAATGGATGATGTCGTGGAGCGGAGCAAAGGGATGCTAATCAATCCCCTGATCTCCGAGCTCTCGATGAAAGAGTTTGAACGCGTGCAGAATGAAGTTCCTGTTGAATATTACGCTCTGGAGAAAAATGAGTGATGATTGTCGTGGGTCTTGGCCCGGGAGACACATCGTTTCTCTCGGCAGAGGCAAAAGAAATTCTTGAAGGAGCGGAGCGCCTATTTGTGCGCACGCTCCGTCATCCAACGCTTGATCAGCTGAAACTGAAAGTGGAGAGTTTTGATGAGCTCTACGAACAGGCGGACTCCTTTGACGAAGTGTATGAACACATTGTTGAAAGGCTCCTTGAAGAAGAGAAGAAGGGAGACGTCGTCTACGCCGTCCCCGGAAGCCCCTTCATTGCGGAGCGCAGTGTCGAGCTTTTGTTAGAGAAAGCACCGAAGACCCGGGTGATCCCCGGCGTCAGCTTCCTCGAGCCGCTCCTTTCAAAACTGAGGATTGATGTCAGTAAAGGCCTCCGCATTGTCGATGGACTGAGTGATTTCACAGCGGACCCAAAGGAAGCCCTTTTGATCCTTCAGGTCTACTCAAGAGAAGTCGCCTCACAGGTCAAACTGAACCTAACAAAAACGTACGATGACGAAGCCGTCGTCTTTGTCGCCGGTCACGTGGGTGTCTCAGACAGCGAATACATCCATGAGAGAAGACTTTGGGAGCTCGACCGCGTCGATGACTTTGATCACTTGAGCAGCATCTATGTCCCCCCTTCTAAGGAGAGCAAAAGAGCCGGCCTTTCAGAACTTGAAGCTCTGATGGATGGGCTCCTCGCCCCCGAAGGATGTCCCTGGGACCGCGCACAGACCCATGAATCATTAAAGCGTTACCTGATCGAAGAGTGCTATGAGGTACTCGATGCAATTGACAGGGAAGACTTTGCGGATTTGGAGGACGAGCTGGGGGATCTTCTCTTTCAGGTCGTCTTTCACAGCGCACTCGCCAAGCAGGAGGGCTACTTCCGCCTCGATGACGTCGTCGCCGGAAGCTATGAAAAGATCTACTCGCGTCACTCCCATGTCTTTGGTGCAGATGCCGCAGGCAACCCCGAAGCGGTGGTGGACCTGTGGGAGAAGAACAAGGGAAGAGAAAAGTCACTAGAAGAACGCCTAGAGCGTGTTCCCAAACTCAGCCCTCTGCACTACGCCCAGAAGATCCTGAAGCTCCTAGATAAAGAAAGCCCAAATGAGCCAAGAAGCCAGGAAGAAATACGAGAAGCATTAAAAGATCTTGTTTTAGAAGCCAACCGGGCGGGGTATTCTCTTGATATGCTATTGATGGAAGAAGTCAAAGAAATACTCGAAAAAGCTTGAAAATGTAATATTAAATATGCGAAAGCCCTTGAAATCTCTGATCATTCAAGGTATGATGAACCCAAGTTACAAATAGGAGGAAATGATGAATAAAACTGAATTGGTGAACCGCGTATCAGTGAAGACCGGCATGACCAAAAAAGCCTCTGCGGATGCTTTAGCGGCTGTTCTTGAAACGATTGAAGAAGCTCTACAGAGAGGCGATAAAGTACAGTTAGTCGGATTTGGAACTTTTGAAGTCCGCAATCGCAAAGCTCGCCAGGGCCGCAATCCTCAGAACCCCACAGAAGTCATGAAGATTCCTGCATCCAAAGCCCCCGTGTTTAAAGCAGGCAAGGGTCTGAAAGAACTGGTCAACAAGAAAAAGAAGTAGAGTAGCGAAGGCTACTCTTTCTTGTCAAATATCGAATGCGAATAGATAAGTTTCTTAAAGTGTCGCGCTTAATCAAACGCAGAACTCTTGCGAAGGAGTTTTGTGATGCGCAAAAAGTTATGATAAATGGCAAGGTCGCCAAACCCTCTGATGAAGTGAAGGAGGGGGATCGTCTGGCGATCCGCTTTGATTCTCGCATTCACTTATTTGATGTGAAAGAGTTGCTCATGAATGCCACGAAAGAGCAGGCACTTACTATGGTAGAGGAGGTCATGGAATGAATTTCCTGAAAAACCGAAAAATTCCAATCATCGTAATACTGATACTCCTCGCCATTGGTGTGTATGGTTTCTTCTATCAGAAAAGCCAGCTGGCTAAGTTGACAGAGGAACGGCTGCTTCTGGAAATGGAGATCGCAAGATTGAAACTTGTGAAAGCCGAACTCCAGGATCAACTGGCAAACACCGATTCAAGGGAGTACATCGAGTCGGTGGCCATGAACAAGTACGGACTGGTACGGCCTTATGAAATCATCTACTATGTAACGGGAGAAGGAGACTGAGCCAAGGAGACTTGGCTTTTTTCATCATCATGACACAAGCTTTTATTGATATGGGAACCAATACCATCAAGCTTCAGTTTGCCTCTGGAGAAGAAGACTTCTCGGAGGGCCTTGCCATGAGTAAAGCCGCTCGTCTGGGAGAAGGAGCAGATACAAACCTGCATCCCGACTCCATGCAGCGCGCCATGGAGGCACTGGAGATCTATAATGAAGAGATTAAAAGACGTGGGGCAGATACGGTGCGCCTCTACGCCACCGCGGCGACGAGAGAAGCCGAAAATGGCAGAGACTTCCTCGATCGCATAGCAGAGCGTTTTGGTTGGCAATGTCAAGTGCTGAGCGGAGAGGAAGAAGCAAGACTTGGCTTCACAGGCGCCGGCCTTGGCATCTCATCAAAGCTCACACTCGTAGATATAGGAGGAGGAAGCACCGAGATCTCCTCCGGAGAAAGGACGCCGGATGTCTCTAAGAGTTTTCCTGTGGGTGCTCTCAAGCAGACGAAAGAACCCAGAGATCTTTCGAAGATCTTTATAGATCTTCCGGAAAAAAAAGGAGAACTCGTGGGCATCGGAGGCACCCTTCGCATGCTCGCTGCCATCCGAAACGGTGTCACCGAGTATAAGAGAAAAGATCTACACGGTGCTGTCATCGAGAGACAGTGGCTCAGAGAACTCCAAGAACAAGTGAAGACACTCAGTCTGGAAGGCAAGAGAGAGCTATGTGCGATGGAGCCGGAGCGAGCTGATATCCTCGAGGCGGGAATTGAGATTCTCTCTCATCTGATGGATATCTATGAAGCTCCACGACTTACGTACAGTGATTATGGAATGATAGAAGGGTTTGCTCTTAGAAGCTGGGGGAGAGCATGACAAAATCCCCATTGCCCCAGCTGCGAAAAGGAGAAAAAATCCTTGTCGCTTTTTCGGCTGGCCTCGATTCGAGGATGCTTCTGGAATTATTATTAGATGAACAGAAATCCTGGGAACTGGAATTGGCTCTGTTCCACTTGGACCATGCGCTTCGACCGACATCGGCAGAAGAAGCCCTTTTTGCTGAGGAGATCGCAAGAAAAAAGGGGCTGAGGATCTTTGTTGAACGCCACGATGTGGAGAGCTACTGCCGGGAAAGGGGACTGGGTATTGAAGAAGGAGCAAGAAATCTTCGCTATGAAAGGCTCCGCGCGATTAAGAAAAAGATCGGATTTGACACGATCGCCACAGGGCACCACCTCGATGACAATGTAGAAACATTTTTTTTGAATTTAATCCGCGGCAGTGGTCTTCCGGGCCTCAGAGGCATGGAGGTGCGAAGAGAAGATCTCTATCGACCGCTTCTGTCGATCCGAAAAAAAGAACTGGAGGCCATGGCAGAGGAAAGAGGGATTGCGTTTGTAGTGGATGAGAGCAATCTCGAGGGAGATTATACCAGAAATCGTCTCCGACTCGATATCCTCCCCAAAATGGAAGAAGATCTTTCTCCCGCTCTGTATCGTACGATCGAAAAGACGATGGAGCGCATCAAGCGAGAAGATGATCTCCTCAGTGAGTTAACGGACAAGATATATCTAGAGCTTGAGAAACCCTGGAAACTCAGTGTGCTGAGGGACTTGCACGAAGCCATTCTCTATAGGCTTTTACTGAGATGGATGGGAGACGTTAGGGGAACGACCCGGGATATCAGTGCGCACACCCTTGAGCGTATAGTAGGGACGATCCACCGCGGACGGGGTATAACTGAGATTGAAGGGTATCATTTTTTGGCTTCACAGGGTACACTATACTTTATGGACTCTTTGCAAAACAGTTCTGAGGGTTATCATGAACTGTCCTTGGGTAAAAATGTCCTGTTAGGTATGTGTCTGGTTTTGGAGGAAACGGATACGCCTGTTTATGGGGACGATGTCCTGAGTATTCCCAAGGAGATGGTGAAGGGAGCCCTTCACCTGCGTACCAGAAGAGCAGGGGACCGCTTCACACCTTCCGGTATGGAAGGAACGAAGAAACTGAAGGACTATCTGATGGATGAAAAGGTCCCGCTCCCGGAGAGAGACAAAGTGCCCTTGATATGTGATGACGAGACCATCTACTGGATCGTCGGGTACCGCAAAGCGGAGATTCCCAGAAATACAAAAGGAAAATATCTGGTGTTACACCAGTCAGAAGTAGTTCCCAAGGAGGACAATTCGTGAAAGGCTTACAACGCAACGTATTTTTCTATATGCTCATCTTGGCGGTGATGGTGTTTGCGTTCGTCAACAGCATGACCCCCAAAGAGAAGCAGATCGAACTGAATTTTTCTGACGTCCTAGACCGTATGGAAGCCGGGAGCGTCAAAGAGTTGACCGTAAAGGACAGGATTGTAGGCGGTGTGTTGACAGATGATACACCCTTTACGATCTATGTGCCCGAACTGTTCGGTCAGGTATACGGAGAAAGGCTGCTCACTGCGGCGGAAGGATACAATATTCCCATCACGACAGCTCCTCCCGATTCGGATTCGCTTCTTGCGAGCTTGCTTCCCACCCTCCTGATGATCGGCGGACTCGCCCTCATCTGGTTCTTGTTCATTAACAACGCGCAGGGAGGCACGAACAAAGCCATGAGCTTTGGCAAGTCCAAGGCGAAGGTGCATAAGCAGGACCCGGAAAGCCGTGTCACCTTTGTGGATGTGGCGGGTCTGAAAGAAGAAAAAGAAGAGCTCCAGGAAGTTGTCGACTTTCTGAAGGCTCCGCAGAAATACCAGGCAATCGGTGCCAGGATCCCCAAAGGTATCCTGATGGTCGGTCTGCCCGGAACGGGGAAGACTTACTTATCGAAAGCCATTGCCGGGGAAGCCGGCGTGCCGTTCTACAGCATCAGTGGCTCTGACTTCGTCGAGATGTTCGTCGGTGTCGGTGCTTCCCGCGTACGTGACTTATTCAATAACGCGAAAAAGGATGCCCCTTGCATCGTCTTCATCGATGAGATCGATGCGGTCGGCAGAAGAAGGGGCGCGGGCCTCGGCGGAGGAAATGATGAGCGCGAGCAGACCCTCAACCAGCTCCTCGTGGAGATGGACGGCTTCAGTGAACATGAAGGCATCATCATCATTGCCGCCACAAACCGTCCTGACATCCTCGACCCGGCCCTCTTAAGACCCGGCCGATTTGACAGACAGATCCATGTCGGTGTTCCCGATGTGAAGGAAAGAGAAGCGATCCTCAAGGTCCACTCAAGAAACAAACCGATCGATAGTGACGTATCTTTTGAGATCATTGCCAAGCGCACCCCCGGATTTACCCCGGCGGATTTGGAAAACATGATCAACGAAGCGGCCCTCCTCGCCGCCCGAAGAAACATGAAGACCATCACTATGGATCTTATAGAAGAAGCGACCACCAAGGTCATGATGGGCGTAGAGAAGAAAAGCAAGATCGTCACGCCCAAAGAAAAGCGAATCGTGTCCGTGCATGAAGCGGGGCACGCCGTCGTTGCCTATGCACTTCCGGAAGCGGATCCCGTGCACCAGGTGACCATTATCCCAAGAGGCGGAGCCGGTGGCTACACCATGCGTCTGCCGACGGATGAGCGCAACTATATGACGAAGAATCAGATGCTTAATGAGCTGAAGATCATGCTTGGAGGTCGTGCGGCTGAAAAGATCATTCTGAAAGACATCAGCACCGGTGCCTCCAGTGACTTAAAGAGCGTCTCCAGTCTTGCCAGAAACATGGTTGTAAAATACGCTATGGGTGAGAACCTCTCTCAGATGGCCTACTCAGAAGAAGACAATGTCTTCATCGCAAGGGACCTTACGACAAAGAGAGACCTCTCAGAGCAGGTGGTGGCTGAGATCGATAGAGAAATCAGAACATTAGTCGACTCCTCCTATGATGAGACCATCGCCATACTGGAGAGCCGCATCGATCAGCTCGAAGATGTCGCCAAAGCGCTTGTAGAGTTTGAGACCATTGACGGCGATGAGTTCGTCATGGTTATGGAACAGGGCTTTGAAGCTCTCTACCGACAGAGAAACAAAGTTGAAGAGGAGACACCTCCTCCCATAGAACCGACAGAGCCCCCTCTGCAGGTAGCACCGCAGGAGGGATAACGATCCAACCATCAGCCCCTTTCTCAAAAGCGAGAAGGGGGTTTTTTCATTCGTGAAAATATGAGAGAATAGAAAAGTCGATGAGTCAGAACCGACCCGTAAAGTAATGGTGTTTGACGAATAAGTTTACAGTTAGAAAGCGAATAATATGGATAAATTCTTTACAAACCAACCGGACGAGTCAAGTCCAATAAGTGGTGTAAATTCCCTTCGGCTCATGTAAGACAGTGAATC
>CALFKA010000172.1 GCA_937880545.1 uncultured Clostridia bacterium
TACCCACCACTTAACCTGTAGGGTTTGAAGTGGGGGCTTGTGAAAGCCCTGGTTGATTAGACTCAGTACCCATCGCGGTACTACGTTACGGACGAATGGATAGGTACCAAGGGATGTCCGGCCTAGTCCCTTGCTCTACGGGTGGCGGTTAAATAGTTCTGATTGGGAAGGAACCGTGCTACCACCAAGAAACCGTCCGAACACCTTGTCGAAGGCCAACTGACAGCTTGATCTGGGCTGGCTTACCGCAAAAACCAGATTATCCTAAGCTACTACTACGTCCAAGAAAGGAGCCACCGATGGCCATTGTTTATGTCATATCAAGAGACGGTCAGCCCCTGATGCCGACCAGGCGTTTTGGCAAGGTTCGCCGTTGGCTCCGAGATGGACATGCGAAAGTGGTGCGGCGCACGCCGTTTACGATTCAGCTCCTGTTTGAGACGGGATCCAAAACGCAAGAGATCACCCTGGGGGTGGACGCCGGCTCTAAGGTGGTTGGATTATCCGCCACGACCGAGACCCACGAACTGTTCCGCTCAGAAGTCGAGCTCCGAACCGACATCGTCGACAAGCTCGCCACTCGAAGGCAGGTTCGCCGAACCCGAAGAAATCGTTTGCGCTATCGCCCGGCTCGGTTTGATAACCGCAAAGCCTCCAAGCAACCAGGGTGGCTGGCTCCCAGCATTCGCCATAAGATCGAGTGCCACCTGTCTGCCGTTGCGATGATCCATAAGATATTACCGATCACTCATACGGTGATCGAGGTGGCATCGTTTGATATCCAAAAGATTCGCCACCCGGAGATCGCTGGCACGGACTACCAGCAAGGCGAACAACTCGGGTTCTGGAATGTTCGGGAGTACGTGCTCTTCCGCGACGGACACACCTGCCGGCACTGCCGGGGGAAGTCCAAGGATCCGCTCTTAAACGTTCATCATATCGAGTCCCGAAAGACCGGAGGGGATGCACCGAATAATCTCATCACCCTGTGCGAGACCTGTCACAACAAGCACCACAAAGAGGGGTTGAAGCTTCAAATCAAACGAGGCCCATCCTTCCGGGACGCCGCCTTTATGGGGATCATGCGCTGGTCGGTTTATCGTGAGCTGAAGGAGATTTACCCGAACGTCTCGTTGACCTACGGTTATCTCACGAAGAATACGCGCATCCGGGCAGGCCTGGAGAAGACCCACGCCACCGACGCCTACTGTATCACAGGGAACCTTCAGGCCAAGCGGTTGACGAGCTACATCCTCCAGAAGAAGGTCCGCTGTCATAACCGACAACTCCACAAGGCGAACTTCTTAAAGGGCCACCGCAAGAAGGCCAACCAGGCACCGAAGTGGGTCAAAGGGTTTCAGCTCTTCGACCGGGTGCGCTATCAGGGAAAGGACTACTTCGTCTTTGGTAGACGTCAGACCGGTTACTTTGATATCCGAACACTCCAGGGAGAGCGGGTCAACAAAGGCTCTGTCTCCTACAAGAAACTACGCAAGCTGGACCACCGCCGCGGTGTACTAATGCAGTCGCTGGCGGCCTAAGAGAGAGGAGGACGGGCAATTCCTCCCCCACTTACAGAAGATGGGGGTGTCCTTGCCCAATATTTGATGAAGTACAATGAAAAACTGGAACGCTTGGAAGTGATCCGTCGAGAACTTGAAGCGGGAGGAGATCTTGAAGAGTCCCTCCTTCTCTATGAAGAGAGCCTGAAATTATATCGTGAACTTCGCGAAGACCTTCAGAAGATGGAAGAGAGGTTCGAAGAACTCAGCCGCGGGCTGGAGGAAGAAGATGATCAATAAGCTCGAAGCAACTCTGGAGGAAGTCCTCCAAGAGAGGAGCATGCCAAGGGCAGAACTGCTGGAAGCCATGCAGTACAGCCTGCTGGCAGGTGGCAAACGCCTGCGTCCTCTTTTATACTTGCGCCACATAGGCGAAGAAGTCACACCGGCCACGGAAGACTATCGCTTTGCAGCGGCTATTGAGATGATTCACACTTACTCGCTGATTCATGACGATCTTCCTGCCATGGATGATGATGACCTGCGAAGGGGAAAACCCAGTAACCATAAGGTGTACGGGGAAGCAATGGCTATCCTCGCAGGAGACGCACTTTTGAGTGAGGCTTTTTCCGTTATACTGGAGATCTCCAGGAGCAATCTGCAGTTTCTGCCGATGGGCATTCTCCTTGCCGATGCAGCGGGGATGAAGGGCATGGTATATGGCCAGAGCCTGGACATGCTCTATGAAAATATGCAGGTACCAATGGAAGACTACACACAGATGATTCGCCTCAAAACAGGCAAGATGATCAGTCTTCCCTTAGAAGTAGCCGCCATGAGGCTGGGCTACAGTGGATTTAAACGTAAGAAGATGGCCCAAATGGGCTCCCTTCTTGGTGAAATCTTCCAGTTAAAAGACGATATCCTCGATGTCACAGGGGAAGAGGCGGCGCTGGGCAAACATGTTGGCAGCGACCAAATGGAGGGCAAATGCACCCTCCCGGTGATTTATGGATTAGAAAAAGCGCTGCAGATTTATGATGATAAATGCGATGTTTTCAGAGAGCTGATGAGGGAAGCAGAACTCAGCAAACCCCTGCAGCTCTTCTATGAGAATATTCTACAGAGGGAAAAATGAACTACCCGTTACTCGAAACCGTTAACTCACCGGCTGATCTCAAGCGCCTGAATGTTGCGCAACTGGAAAGGCTTGCAGTGGAAATCAGAAGTTTTCTACTGGAGAGCATCTCCAAGACCGGAGGACATCTCTCAGCAAATCTGGGAAGTGTGGAGCTGACCCTTGCGCTTCATTACGTCTTTGATTCGCCAAAAGACCAGTTCCTTTTTGATGTGGGACACCAGGCTTACACTCATAAGATCCTCACGGGACGAAAGGAGGCTTTTTCAAGTCTGCGCAAGTTCCAGGGTCTGAGTGGTTTTTTAAAGCGCCGTGAAAGTGAACACGACATCTACGGTGCCGGTCACGCATCGACAGCGATCTCCGCGGCCTTTGGTTTTGCCTATGCCAAGGCAAAAACCAAGGATAGCTCCCATACGATTGCCATCGTAGGCGACGGAGCGCTGGGAGGAGGGCTTGCTTTTGAAGGGTTAAACCTTCTGGGTGTCCACCCGAAAAATGTGCTCATCATCGTCAACGACAATTCCATGAGCATCTCACCAAACGTCGGAGCGCTTAGTAAGACCCTTCACCATCTGCGCACCAGTCGAAGCTATAAAGAGATGAAGGGCAGACTCCACCGCATTCTTCCGGGGAAGGCAGCCCATTCTCTGAGCAAATTAAAGACACGCGTACGCCATTTCCTGTTGCCCACCACCTTCTTTGAATCGATGGGGGCGTCCTACTATGGGCCTATTGACGGCCATGATCTGCACGGTCTCATCCTGAACCTGAAAAAACTAAAAGATGTCGAAGGTCCCGTTGTCCTTCACATTCAGACACAAAAGGGAAAAGGATATGAGAAAGCCTCAGATCATCCCGATGCCTATCACGGCGTAGGAAGTTTTTGTCTCGATGATGGTCTTAGTGCTTCTCCGACTGAAGACTTCTCCGCTGTCATGGGCAACAAACTTTTGGAATTAGCGAAGGCTGATCATCGAATTGTCGCGATCACAGCAGCGATGGCACAGGGGACAGGACTTGCCAATTTCGAACGCGAACTACCTGAACAGTTTCTTGATGTCGGCATAGCAGAAGCCAATGCACTGACCGTCGCAGCGGGCATGAGTCTTCAGGGAATCAAGCCCTACATTGCGATTTACAGTACGTTTTTGCAAAGAGCCTATGATATCCTTCTGCATGATATTGCCCTTCAGCAGTGTCCTGTAGTGCTCTGTATAGACCGCAGTGGCCTCGTAGGGGCTGATGGTGAGACCCACCAAGGAATCTACGACGTCGCACTCTTAAGCAGTGTCCCGGGCTTGAGGGTCTTAGCACCGAAAGACAAGCCGGAGCTTGAGCGGATGCTGGAGTGGGCGAGACATGCCGATGGACCGGTTGCCATTCGCTATCCAAGAGACAGTGCCTGGACCATAAATGATGATAATACCGATCTTACGAAGGTCGAAATGATAAGAGAAAAGAATTCTGATCATCTAGCCCTGGCGTATGGAAGGACGCTCAAACTCCTTCTCGACGCTGTGGAAGGTGAAGATCTCCCGGTGGATATAGCAAATTTGCGCTGCATACTGCCACTAAACCTGGAGGAACTCAAAGAACTATTCCGCCGATATAAAAGAGTCAGCTTCTTTGAGGAAGTCGTCTACAACGGTTCCACCGCCCAGAAGTTAAAAGCGGCCTTCCCTGAGGTAGAGGTTAAGACTCTTCCGGATGCGTTCATAGAACAGGGAAGTATTCCTGAACTACTGAAAAAATATGCACTCGATGCAGAAGGGATCGCTGATGTCCTTCGAAAAGATTCGAGCCGATAAAGCCCTCGTCGAGCGGGGACTTGCCCCCACACGACAAAAAGCACTTCGCTATATTCTCGCCGGCGAGGTATACACCGCCGAGAAGAGAATCGACAAGCCCGGACAGCTACTAGGACAAGAAGAAGTAGAGCATCTCCTGATTCGTCAGAAAGATAAGTACGTCAGCCGAGCGGCTCACAAACTGTTAGGCGCCTTTGACGTCTTTGATATATCTGTACAAGGTGCCACTGCCATCGACGTGGGGTCCTCGACGGGTGGGTTTACGCAGGTTCTTCTCGAGAAGGGAGCCCGGCGCGTTTATGCAGTCGATGTAGGATATGGTCAACTGGAGATGTCACTTCGCCAGGACTCACGCGTGGTTGTTCTCGAAAGAGAGAATATGCGCTATCTGTCTCAGGACAAGATTCCGGAACTTCTTGATTTCTTCACGATGGACGTTTCGTTCATTTCGAGCCGACTCCTGCTTGCGCCTCTAAAGAGCTTTCTTAAAGAAGGGGCAAAAGGGATTCTCCTCATCAAGCCGCAGTTTGAGGCGGGGAGAAAGAGTGTACAAAAGGGAATTGTCCGAGATCCGCTCGTTCATAGAGAAGTCATCGAAAACATGTTGGAGTACTTTAAAAGTCAGGGTTGGCGCTGCCTTGGCCTTGCGCCTTCGCCTGTAAAAGGCACAAAAGGGAACCGAGAATTTTTGGCGTTCCTTGAATTAGCACCTTTTGAACCAATAGATGAAATCGTCATCGATCGCTTGATCCATGCGTCTGAAGAGATGGAAGACAGCGTGAGCAGCTGAAAATAATATTTTTCCAAAGCGGAAAAGCACTCCTTCGAGTTCCAATTATCGCTCTTCGGGTATCTATCCACGAGGGTCTATCTATCGTCTTGTCACTGCAACTACCGGAGGCCATCCATGCTTCTTGAACTGGGCATCCAGAATTTTATTCTAATTGAAGACATCCATCTCTCTTTTTCTCCCGGACTCAGCGTCATCACGGGAGAAACGGGAGCGGGTAAGTCGATCCTACTGGAAGGGATCCGCATTGCCCTGGGAGCACCTGCATCGAAGGACAATCTTCGCCACTCCGATGAGAAAGGAAGCTTTGAGCTGGTCCTCGAGACGGAGGAGGAAATCCTCAGTGTCCTCCGGGAGGTCTTTCCAAGTGGCAAATCCCTCTCCCGATTGCAGGGCGTGGTCACGACTCTATCGCAGATCAGATCCTCACTGGCACCTATGCTCGATATTTATGCACAGAAGGAGGACTCCCTGCTTCTGCATCCATCTTCTCAGCGCGAAGTGCTTGATCACTTCTCGGGTGGTAAAGCGCAGCCGCTATTGGAGCAGATTGTTCAGATCAGAGAAGAAGATGAAGAGATACAAAAAGATCTTGAGAGATGGAGACAAAGAGCCACCCGGGATATGAGCGCTCTTATCTTTGAGCGCGATGAACTCAAACGCCTCCGACTCGATCCTGAGGCGGATGCTCTGGTGGAACAAGAATTTACAGAACTTAAAAATTTAGAGAGTCTTGTGGAGACACTTCAGACAGCCATTGACGCCTCCTCAGGCGAATCTCTCCTGACACTAGAAGAAGCGCTGGAAGATCTGGGTGAAGAGTATGCCGGCTATCTCCGGCGCACAGAGAGTCTGCGTCTGGAACTGGAGGATATCTCTCAGAGCCTGCAGGCTCATATGGCAAAACTCGAAGAGATGCCTTACCGGGCGGCGCAGATTGAAGAGCGCTACACAGAGCTCTTTGCTGCTAAGCGCAAATACCGTCTGGAGATCGATGACCTTTATGAGAGACTCCAGGAACTCGAAAACATCCTCCTCGAACAGGCTTCCGTAGAAGAGACCATCCTTTCCCTTGAGGAGACCAGAAAAAAACACTACAAAAAATATTTAGAAATCTCAAAAGAGCTGAGTGAGGTGCGAAAGGCGAGCTTCCTCGATCTCCGCTCACAGATGCTTCCGCTTCTTGAGCAGATTCAACTGAAGGGAGCCAAAATCGACATGCAGTTTCTTCCGCGAAGAGACGGAAAGATTCATATAAAAGGAGACGATAACATAGAACTGATCGCCTCTATTAATCAGGGGCCACTAAAGCCCTTTTCTCAGGTTTTATCCGGTGGAGAACTTTCTCGTTTCATGCTCGCCCTCAAGGCGGTATTTGGTCGGGAGGACTCTACGCGCACGATGATCTTTGATGAAATTGATGCGGGGATCTCCGGAAAGACTGCCTATGAAGTGGGTAAACTTCTAAAGAAACTATCGAAGGACAAACAGATTATTGCCATCACCCACCAGCCACAGATCGTCAGCTTCGCCGACCATCACTATCACATCGTCAAAGAAAGCAGCAACACCCAGGAGATCGGAAGAGCGTCGTGTAGGGA
>CALFKA010000173.1 GCA_937880545.1 uncultured Clostridia bacterium
GAGATCTACACTCTTTCCCTACACGACGCTCTTCCGATCTGCTCATTTTTCACGATAATCAAGCGATGAGGAGTAATCATGTATTCAAAAGAAAAAATTCTTGCCTTTGAAGAACAGATCCAATACATAGCGTCACTCTCTGAAAACCCTTCAAATATCACCAGACGCACATATAGTGAAGCCTGGTTTTCTTCGTTAATCTACCTTTCTCAAAAGATGAAAATGTATGGCATGAATGTAAGGGTAGATGGAATAGGTAATCTTATAGGCACCTATTATCCGCCTTCTTTAAAGTCTGAAGATGATGTAGCAGTTGTAGGAATGGGTTCTCATATTGATTCAGTAGTCGATGCCGGGGCATTTGACGGTGTTGCAGGTGTCGTGGCAGCGCTTGACGTTGCTCGACAAATTTATGAAGATGGCAATCTTAAAGCTGTTTTTGAAGTTGTAGCGTTTGCGGAAGAAGAAGGTTCCCGATTTGGTATCGGCTGCCTTGGCAGTCGATATGCAACGGGAGATATCCTATCTCAGGATATCCCTCCAGAAATTTATTTGATGAGTAATTCCTTTAACCAAAGATTCCAAAACAATAACATTATAAAAAATAATGCAAGCGAAGACATAGGTTGGATGAAAGACCGATACTCATCTTTTCTTGAAATTCATATAGAGCAAGGACCTATTCTTTATGAAAAATCGCAAACATGTGCACTGGTTTCAGGAGTTGTTGGTATCCATCGGATGGAAATTGCTTTTCTCGGACAAGCCAATCACGCGGGAACAACACAAATGCGTAGACGAAGAGATTCGTTGGTTATGGCTTCCGAGTTTATCTGCGGATGCTGGGACTATGGGCAAAACCAGAAAAATCAAGTAATCACAAACGGGAAGCTGATTAATTTCCCAAATGAGTTTAACGTAGTGTCAGGAAAAAGTGAAGTCAGCGTAGAAATCAGAGGCGATGATGATGATTTACTGGAGCAGACGGTATGTCATATACGTCGCTTTGCTAAGGAGATCGCTAAAAAATATGCAGGTGAAGTTCTAATCGAAACGCTCGAACAAATTCCAGTTAGATCATTTGACAAGAACCTCCTAAAAGGACTGGACATATCGAGCGGAGGTAGTCTCCCCAAGTGCATGAGCTGGGCTGATCACGATACAAAATTTGTCTCATATGTTGCGCCAGCTGCGATGCTTTTTGTTCCCAGTAAGGATGGCATCAGTCACAACCCCCTTGAAATGTCTGAGGCCTCTGATTTATTAAAGGCTTCTGAAATCGTATTTCGTTTTTTCAAGGAGCGAAATTAACCCACTGTAATTGCTTATAGGAAACGCAATTATCGTGAGAGGAAGTATTGGCGCTTTGAAGGAGGCATTATGGTCAAGAGAAATCACGAACTTAAAAGAGAAACTATCCCTGGTCTCAAAGGCGGCAAAGGTTCGGTACAGGTTACCGAATTCTTCGAAGCTGAGGATTTCCATGGAAAAGGAAGACTCTATGGCATGTCGACCATAGCCATAGGAGACTCAATCGGACTTCATCAGCATGAAGGAGATCAGGAAGCATATTATATTCTTGAAGGCAGCGCTTTATATTTTGATGGGGAGAAAGAGTATATTCTAGAGCCAGGAGATATATCTGTTTGTCGCACCGGTGAATCACATTCTATAGAGTCAGTAGGGGATGTTCCCCTGAAATATATCATGCTCATTCTGTATACATAAGGAGGTATTAATGGGTTTTCCAGAGTCCATCCTAAAATCTCGTGCAATCGTTGAACCTGGTAAATACTGTATCATTCCCAAAGATGGTGTTGTCATCAACTCCGTGCCTGGATTTGAGAAAACTGATGTAACCATTCTCTGTTCACCAAGGATTGGTGCCAGTTTTTCCCAGTATGTCGCTACCTTTCATTCTGGTGGACATACAAGTTCACCATTTGGAAAAGAAGCGGATATAGAGACGTTTCTTTATGTCATAGACGGGCAGTTGGAGATAGAGATAGGGGAGGTGTCTGCCGTTTTGAAGTCGGGAGGGTACGCATACGCCCCACCGGGAACTGGTATCAACATGAAAAACAACCAGTCTCCCGCGACGAGAGCTCTACTTTATAAACAGAGATTTAGAGCGCTTGAGGGTGAAGCCGCCCCAGAACACGTGATTTCAAGTCTCTCGGAAGTGGAGGCTTTTGAATATGATGGGATCCCAGAAGTGAAAATGAGAAATCTTCTACCTGTAGATAAGAGATTTGATATGAATTTTCACACATTAGAATTTCAGCCCGGTGCTGGTCATCCGTTTATCGAGACTCATGATCAGGAGCATAGCATGTATGTCCTTCAAGGCTCAGGCATGTATAACCTTAATAATACCTGGATGCCTGTGCAGGAAGAAGACTACATATGGATGGGCCCTTTCTGTCTTCAGGGGGCTTATGGGGTCGGAAGAATTCCCATGCTTTATATTTACTCTAAAGACTGCAATCGTGACGTTCAACTCTAATGTCAGAAAAGGATATATAAATGAAAAATAGAAAGTTACTTATGATTCCCGGACCAACCCCAGTTCTTCGCTCGATCCAAGATGAAATGGGTCGAGAGACAGTAGCCTTTGGCGACAGCGAATTTGTCGCTGATTTTCAGCAACTAATCAATGACCTGAAAGAAATGTGGAGTTGCGATGGAATGGCATTTGTTGTTGCTGCTAGTGGAACATATTCCATGGAAATGGCTCTCGTCAATAATCTAAAACGAGGCGATTCATTACTTATTGTCTCTAATGGTTTTTTCGGGGATCGTTTTATTGAGATTGCTAAGAAAAAGGGATATACCTATGATGTTCTTTCTGCTTCCTGGGGGCATGTAGTAAGTGCAGAAGAAATTGCTGAACAACTTAAAAAGAAAACATATGATGCAATTACAGTAACACATGTCGATACTTCCACAGGCGCCGTTGCCCCTGTTCATGAGATCGGACAGGTTCTGAAAAATTTTCCTGAAACGATATATATCGTGGATGGTGTCTGCTCTGTCGCAGGGGAGCCTGTCGACATGATGAAAGATCATATCGATGTTCTTTTCAGCGGCTCACAGAAGGCTTTTGGCGTGGCTCCGGGGCTTGCTCTCTTATGGGCGGGGAAGAAATCTCTTGAGCGTAGGGAATCGCTGCCGGAAGTTATTGAGTATTATGCTGATTACAAGAAGTGGGCTCCTGTAATGGACGACACAAAGAAGTACTTTGCCACTCCAGCTGTCAACATGACTTGGGCAATGAAGAAGTCTGTAGATATTATCAAAGAAGAAGGTTTGGAAAACCGATACGAGAGACACCGAAGAAATGCGGAAGCCATGAGAGCAGCTCTTGAGGCTATGGGCTTTAAAATTTTAGCAGATGCATCCTGTCGTGCTGTCACCTTGTCAAATCCTCTTTATCCCGAAGGAGTAGATGATGGAGAGTTTCGCCTGGAATTGGAAAAACAAGGTGTACAGGTCGCGGGCGGTCTCGGAGAATATGCCGGTAAGATGTTCCGCATAGGACATATGGGTAATGTTGATGAACATGAATTGGCTGCTACCATCTGTGCAATAGAAAAAACTATGGCTAAGCTTCTGCCTAGCTTTAAAGTGGGCAGTGGCATAACAGCTTTCTTAAAAAGTCTTTGCCGGGAATAATTCCTTGCTGAAAAACTCCTGGAAATGATTACTATTGATGCAGCGAAAGCCCTCGGCTGGGACGATGAAATTGGCTCATTGGAACCAGGGAAAAAAGCAGATATCATCACCGTTGACCTTCAGGTACCACACCTTACACCCAAAATCATGTCGATAGAAAAATGGATGTTTCTGGGGAGTGGACATGATGTTGACAATGTCATGATAAATGGAAAGTTCTGTATGAGAAATAGAGAGATAGTGCAGGTGAATGAAGCTAAGTTTCTGGATGAAGCAGAGAAAGAAGCCTTGGAGACAATAAAACGAGCTGGTATGCAAAAACACATGGAGCCTTGTGACACATTCTGGGGTTCCACACGAATCTACAATTATACGAAAAGATTTTGAGGAAAAAATGATCACACAGGTGAAAGCGAAGTATGTCGTTGCGAGGCAAGGAGGGAAAACAGTTCTTCTGAAAGATGCAAGTGTGTATTTCGAAGAGGATACAATCCTTCATATTGGGCGGGAGTTTTCCGGAAAAGTCGACCGACTTATCGATGAATCAGACAACCTTCTCTGTCCCGGATTTATCGATCTTGATGCTCTGGGAGACATTGATCACACCCTTATATTCTTTGAGGTGCCTCATGAAGAAGAAGACCGGCTCCGCTGGAGTGAAAGATACTTTCTTGAAGGGCGTGCTGAGGCAATGACTCAAGAAGAGGAGAATTTCAAGTCATTATACGCCTATGTTCATCTGATTCGCAATGGGATCACAACAGCTATGCCCATTACTTCGGTGATTCCTAAAAAATCTGCAGAAACATATGAAGAAATCGAGGCGGCGGCACATCATGCAGGCAGGCTGGGGCTACGCGTCTATTTAGGGCCCAGCTTTCTTAGTGCGAAACATGTTCTTCGGGAGGACGGTACTCTATTAAATGTCCAACTACCTGAAAAAGAAATTAAGCAAGGTCTTGCTGATGCGAGAAGATTCCTTGAGAATTTTCATGGTACTTATAACGGACTTGTTCAGGGAGCGGTCGTTCCCGAACGAATAGAGTTACAGACAGAGGAATCCTTGAAAGCGGCAAAGGCTCTCAGCGAAGAATTTGATGTTCCGCTTCGCCTACATGCTTCTCAAAGTCTCCATGATTACAATTATTGTAAGGATTCTTTCGCTCTTTCCCCGGTCGCTTACCTAGAGTCGATTGGTTTCTTGGGGCCAAACACTATGATTCCTCATACAATTGTTTCATCAGGTGCGCCTTTGATTGATGATACATCGGATGATGATCAGAAGATCCTGGTGGATACAGGTACAACCATGATCCATTGTCCACTTGTCTATGCTAGGAATGGAAAAGCGCTTCATTCTTTTGGACGTTATCAGCGTCTGGGTGTCCGTGTAACGATGGGAACAGACACATTTCCACCTGATATGATTGAAAATATCAAAATAGGACAGGTGCTTGCAAAAGCCATGGACAGTGATCGAAAAGAAAACTATCTATCATACTTCTTCCATGCATCTACAATTGAAGGGGCTCGTGCGCTTGGCAGAGAAGATCTAGGCGTTCTCACTCCGGGAGCAAAGGCTGACATGATCGTTATTGACCTTGATCATTTTGATATGGGAGTTATTGATGATCCTCTTAGGACAGTCTTTGTCAACGGAAATGGTCAGTTTGTGAAAACCTCTATCATTGCAGGGCGCGTCGTCATGGAGAATCGTATGATTGAAGGGGTAAATATGGAAGAACTTCAGAACAAGGCGCAGTCCTATTACGAAAGGATGAAAAAAAGTTACTCGATCAGAAGCTCTGTAAAGCTTCCTGACGAAGAGTTCTTTCATACAACATTTCCGGTAGGGTCTTCGACATGAAGGAGTATTCACTGGTAATCAGAAATGCCAGATTTCCTGGTAAAGACGAACCTATGGATCTAGCTGTGGATGGAGACTGGATATCAGAAATTGCCGAGCGAATAAGTCGAAATGGAAAGAGAGAAATTGATGCTACAGGCTTACTCTTGCTACCCTCCGGCTATGATTGTCATGTCCACTTCAATGATCCGGGAAGAACAAATTGGGAGACTCTGCGTCACGGTAGCAGAGCCCTGGCCAAAGGAGGGCTAACTCTCTTTAGTGACATGCCTTTAAACTCGATACCCTACGTAACTGACCTGCGAGCTCTGCAGAAGAAAATAGAGACAGCATCCGAGCGTTCTGTCACTGACTATAGTTTTTGGGGTGGACTGACACCAGAGACCCGAACAAATATGGAAGAGCTAGTTGAGGGTGGGGTTATTGGCTTGAAGGCTTTCTACTGTCATAGTGGATTGGATGACTTCCCACCGTGTGATGATGAGACTCTCCTTTATGCTCTTGAGAAGACAAAGGGACTGGATACCATTCTGATGGTGCATGCAGAAGATCCCGACATCCTCGAAAGAGATCGTCAGAGCATATTACATGACGATGTTTCTCAAAGGGCCTATTTTGCTTCGCGTGGAGAAGAAGCCGAAATCGAAAGCGTGCGTACGCTCTCTCAAATGGCGTTGGAGACGGGAGGGAAACTCCACCTAGCACATATCAGTTCCGATCGAAGCGTTGAGGTCATTTTGGCTTATCAGCAGCGAGGGGCAGATATTTCGCTGGAAACCGTTCCTCAATACCTTCAGTTTAACCAGGACGAAGCTTTAACATTTGGAGGATTAAGTAAATGCGCGCCGCCTATCAGAGAGGAGGCGACACGTGAAGCGTTGGTTCAAAGCGTCCTCCGGGGAGAGATCCCTATCCTAGCGTCGGATCATTCTCCATCAGAAGAGCTATTAAAACAGGGAGAAGACTATTTCAAGATCTGGGGCGGAATTTCCGGATGTCAGTCGACGCTATACTTTTTAATGACTACACTAGTAGAAAGATACGGCATGCCACTCAGTGAGGCTTTACATTTGATTACCGTCCACCCTTTGGAGCGCTTTGGACTCTCTGCTCGCCGAGGAGACTTAAAGATCGGCTGTGAAGCAAACATGGTCCTCTATGACCCGCTTAGAGCCTATAAGCTCCATAAAGAAGCCCTTGAGTATAAAAATAAAATATCCCCTTACGTCGATATGACCTTCCAAGGTGAAGTATTAATGACTTTCCTTCGGGGAATTCCAATATATGACCATGGAAG
>CALFKA010000174.1 GCA_937880545.1 uncultured Clostridia bacterium
GCACAGCATGTCAAGGCCTGGGAAGTGCATAGAGAGTCTGACCCCTTGGTCACAATGGTCCAATGGAAGCCTTCTTCGGAACCCTGAAATCGGAGATGTTCCACGGACAGAAATTTGAAAGCATGGATCATCTGATCCAGAAAATCCACACCTATATCAACTTCTATAACAACGACCGACTACAAAAAGGACTAGGATGCTTAGCTCCGGCAGAGTACCGAAGCCAAGCATCCCAGTAACCAACGTTTTATGAATTCTCGAGTCTACTTTAGGTGACTCAGTTCATTTCAGGGGGAGCCGTTTCTTCTTTTGCTGCATTTTTTCTTCCGGTGAGATCAGTAGACGACTTTCCCCAGTGTAGATAGGACCAGTTCCATTCCCCACCTGGCGGTAATGTTGTGATCATCGAGGATCGGATTGACTTCTACCATATCTACAGCGAGAAGTTTGCCGGTCTCTGCGAGCATCTCCGCTGCGAGAAAGGCTTCCCGGAGTGTCAAACCACTGTGTACCTTCGTACCTGTGCCGGGAGCTGATTCGGGCGTGATGGAGTCCACGTCATAACTTAAATGAATTCCGGCTGTTCCATCGGTGGCGATGGCAATGGCGCGTCGCATCACTTCCGGCATACCTAAGCGATCGATATCGTAGATGGAGAAGACATGAAGCCCGGAGGCTTTCATTTTCAAGATCTCTTTCGGATCAAAATCTCTTCCCGCAATCTGTACGCATTTTTTCGGATCGGCAAAGACCGGCTCCTGTCCATAATCGACCATAACATTCGGACCGTGTCCACAGACGGCGGAAAATGACATCCCGTGCATATTTCCGCTTTCAGTGATCGTATCGTCATTCCAGTCACCATGGGCATCGATCCAGATGACACCGACGCTCCCAAAGTGCTTCAACGTCGCTGAGACGCTTCCAGCTGCGAGGCTATGGTCTCCGCCGATCGCAATAGGAAATGCGCCACTTCTGTGTGATTCAAGAGTCTTCTCATAAAGTTGTTTGCAGGTTTCGATGACCGACTCATAGTTTCGGAGTGTTTCGCTGGTTGCTCCGTTTAAAGGGGCGACAATGTCTCCCCGGTCATTGAGTTCATAACCGAGACCGACGATTCCTTCCCGGATTCCGGCCAGACGCATAGCGGCAGGACCCAGGGCTGACCCTCGTTTGGAAGCTCCGCAGTCAATCTGCACTCCCGTGAGATCAATCTTTTTACGCATGCAATATTCTCCTTTTCAGCAGTTCTTAGATTGAAATGGTGTTTTATTAATTATAGCAAAGAAAGACCTCAAAATTCTCTCATCTCAAAATCATCATATTCTCGCCAAAATACCTCTCTTTCGAGAGGCAATAGGGCTCCTATTCACTCTATACGATGCTTCGCTGTCGCAGGCGGTTGATCAGTACCTCTAATATGAATGCCGTCAGAAACACAAGGAATACACCAAAGCCCTGTGTCGCATAATCTCCTCCCCTGGAGGCGTTATTAATAGCTGTCCCAATGGTGCCGGGCACGCCGACCGCAGGGCCGATGACAACCGCAACCCCGAAATTGATCTCACTTCGGATAGCTAGCCAGCTGATAAGTCTGGTGGCAGACGAAGGAAGGACGGCGCCAAATACGATCTGAAGCCAATTAGCGCCTGTCGCCTTTAGTGCTTCAATGGTCGCTTCATCGACTTCTTCAAAAGACTCTGAAAAACTTTTGATAAAAAATGCCAGAGTATGAAAATACATACCGACAACCGCTGTCGTCGCGCTGAGACCGTAGCCGGCAACAAAGATTAACACCCAGATGATGGTAGGCACAGCCCGCATGAAAGCGGCCACACTTCTGATCATATGGGGCAAGAATCCTCGCGTGAGATTCCTTGCTGCAAGTAGAGCGACAAAGATCCCGGTGATCATCCCAATGACAGTTGTTAAAAACCCGAGCGCAAATGTATTGATAAGCGCCTTGATCATATCAGTGCGCTGTCCCGTGGCGATGGTGTCCCATCGGAGAAATCCTTTCGCCATCTCCAGTAATTTTTCCGGCATGAAGTGATCCCACTTATACGTGATGCGAAAAAAGACAGTATAGACAGTGATGATGGCAAAGCTCACCAGAAGTGTCACGACCATCCTGTCTGCTGCACTGCTCTCTCTGAGTTTTGCTCTCCCCAAGGAATCAAAATCGAGTTCTCTTCTTTTCTTCTTTATGAAGATGCTGGTTCTGATATTTACGTTTTCCATTACAGTATCCTTTTTCTGATATACATGGAGACTTGATCAAATAAGAGCACCATCACCACGATACAGATGACAGCAGCTGCTAGTTCATCAAATCGACGGAAATTTTTATAGATGCCGATAAGATGCCCGATCCCACCACCAGCGAGGATTCCCACAATCGTTGCATCTCTAATATTGTTTTCAATCGAGTACAGCGCCCAGCTGATGGTAATCGGAAGTGTCTCGGGAAAAATACTCTGTGCGACAATCTGCCAGAAGTTTGCCCCGGTTGATTCCAAGGCTTCAATGCTGTCCGGATTCGTCTCGTCGATCATGTCGGCAAAGATGCGGGCGGTAAATCCGAATGACCCAAGCGTCATGACCAGAAATGCCAGGAACTCGCCGAACCAGAAGGCCAACAACAGAATAATAGCCCATATGCTGGATGGAACGTTTCGTATAAATGTCGTGACAAATCGGACCAGGATGCTCAGCACTTTGTTCTTTCCTGTGGTTCTGCTCATCGCAAGGGCTGTAAAGTAAGCCAGGAAGCTGCCGATCGTTCCCGAGGCCACCGCCAGCAGAAATGTCACCCAGATGGCATCGATCAATTTAAAGGATTCCTTGAACAAGGGCGGAAAATACAGCTTCACAAAACGCTGCATGGCCGGCTGGAACCGCTCAAAAATCAAAGGAAGCTCAAAGCCGATTAACTGCGCGCTCATCCAAGTCAGCATGATAAACACCAGTCCAAAAATCACACGCTTTGTCTGTTTGTCTGTGAAAAATCTTCCGGCGTTCTCTCGGTTTACTAGACGGCTATGCCAGAATTTCATGGATCTTTGCTCCGTAAATGTTCTCGATACGCTTATCTGTCAGTTCTTCTTTGGGACCATCGAATACAATGTGACCGTCCTTCATCCCGATGATCCTGTCCGCATAAATTTTTGCCACATCCACCTGATGGAGGTTGACCAGACACGGAATCCCCATCTCTGCACTGATCCCTTTGAGATACTCCATGATCACTTTGGCTGCCTGTGGGTCGAGAGAGGCGATGGGCTCATCACAGAGAATGAGTTTGGGGTCCTGGATCAGCGCGCGGGCAATGCCCACACGCTGTTTCTGACCGCCTGATAGATTGGCACATCGGAAATAGACGCGCTCTTCCAAACCGAGCATACCCAAGAGTTCCACCGCCCGCTCGATATCTTCTTTCTTGTAAAGAGAGAAGGCGCCGGCGAAGGTCGAGTAATACCCCATGCGCCCATGGAGAACATTCTCCAGAGCGCTGAGGCGATAGACAAGATTGTAGTGCTGAAAGACCATGCCGATCTCCCGGCGAGTCTGCGCCAGTTCCTTCTTCCGAAGGGATGTGATCTCTTTGCCGTCAAAGACCACACTGGAGCCCTCATCTGCTTCAATCATTCGATTGATGCATCTTAGCAAAGTGGACTTGCCGGCACCGCTCGGTCCAATGACACAGACCATCTCTCCTTTTTTTAGGGCAAAGGATACCTCTTTCAGGGCGAGGGTCCCGCCTCCATAGGTTTTGGTTAGGTTCTTCGTCTGTAAAACCGTCTCCTGCATAAAACCGCTCCTATTCGTCTGCATACATTTCCTCAAGGAAGCTGTAGAACTCAGGACCTACAGGGACAAAGCGCGTATCCATATTGATTTCCTCATCCCCTGCTTCTTCTGCATGCTCAAAGAGTTTTGTCGCAGCGTTATCGGGTGTCAGCTGAGCAAAGTGTGCAATCAATGCATCCACGTGTTCTTGTTTCATAAAGTCCTTATTCACCCACCACGGACCATTGGGGACGGTCTCCGAAGAAATGATATAGAATTCATCAAACTTATCTCCTGCAAACTGGCAGCAGAAGGCTCCTGCATAGACTTTCCCATTTAGGATCAGTTCAATATTCCCCGGGTGATTTCCGCCATATTGGATCTCCGAAAAGATGCCGCCTTCTGCTTCTGTCAATTCAAAAATCTGTGCTCTTTCAGTGATTTCTGCACGTCCTTCCGGTCCAAATATTTTAAAGAGTGACGTTGTGGGCACAAGACGGCCCGAAGTGCTGGTGGCACTGACAAAGGCAAAGCTCTTTCCTTTGAGAGAATAGAGTGCTTCTTCTGTCGACATGCCTTTGAAATCATCTGCATTGTCCTTGTGGGTGGCAATGTAGGCGGGATAGCCTCCCTCTTCCAGGACACCTAGGGGAGCTGTCGTGAAGATGGGGACAACATTGGGGTTTTCCAGATGCGACTTGACATATGTCGCGCCTGATGGGGTTCCGATATGAGCGGTCCCGGTGAGAATCGACTCACTGACGACGGCATAGTCGTCTGCTGCTACATATTCCACCGTGACATTAAAGGGTTTAAGTGCAATATTCATTTCTTCGATCATGTCTGCAGCTGTCTGACCCATGATACCGGCGTCATTCGGAAGAGCAACGTATTTGTAGACGATCGCTTCTGCAGCAGGAGTTGCTTCAGAAGCGGGTGGCTGGGATGAAGCGGGAGGCGTCGTCTGAGCAGGCGCAGGGTTTTGGGCAGCGCACGAGACTCCGAGGAGAGTGATGGCCAGCAGTACTACCAGAAATTTCGTCAATTGTTTCATGTCAGCTCCTTTTTCTAAACATAAGATGATGTTTCCATGCGAAACTCTTTATCACAGAGTCCCTTCATGAATTCGAGATCGTGAAATATTCCGATCATCGTCGTGCCGTGATTCTTGAGTTGTTCGATGAGACTTCTCACGCGTCCTTTCGATTCTTGATCGAGTGAAGCCGTCGGTTCATCGAGAAGTAACAGTCTTGGTTTTTTAATCATGGCCGAAGCCACGTTTAAACGAAGTTTCTCCCCTCCTGAAAAAGTCATGGGATAATTGTCCCAGAGCTCTTTTTCAATCCCAAAATGCTCAAACATGCGAACAGCTTCCCGCTGCGCTTCATCTCTTGGGACACCCATCTCTAACAGGGCTCTCTCCATGATTTCTCTGGCCGTGGTTCGAGGCATGACGCGCAGAAACTGCGAGACATATCCGATCTCATAGCTTCTGAGGTAGATAATTTGTCTGAGGTGTGCCTTGGTGAGATCTACCACCCCGTACGCCTTGGAATGATAGTAGATACGTCCTTCCTCAGGAAGATAGGTCCGATAGATGCTTTTTAAGATCGTCGATTTTCCCGAACCGCTCTTGCCCGTGATGCCGATGAATTCTCCCTCTGAGACATGCAGAGAAATGTTCTTTGTAGCCTCAATGCGTTGCCTAAGATGATGGATATAGAAGCTCTTGGAAAGGTTTTCAATTCTCAGGATGTCATGCATAGTGTCCTCCATACTTTTCCAGAAAATCTTCCATATTTTCCCGGAAGTCATTGAGCCTTTCTTTAAGCACTTCATAGGGCCAGTCCCACCAGGAAAGCTTCAGGAGCTTTTCCCTGATCACTGCATCGAAGCGGTATCTCAGAAGCCTTGCAGGGTTTCCCACGACGATGGCATAATCCGGAACATCTTTTGTTACGACAGCACCGCTTCCAACGATCGCACCGTGACCGATACGGATGTCGGGCTTTATGATGCAGTTGTGACCAAGCCAAGTGTCATGGCCAATGGTGGTGATGCGCGACGCTCGTTCTTCAAAAAAGGCTGCATCGTCATCTCCCATCCCATAGAGCGCACTTCGATACGTAAAGTGGTGGAGCGTTGCGCGCTTCATCGGATGATCTGTGGCCCCGATGCGCACTCCCTGCGCGATATTGGAAAACTTCAGTATGATCGTGTTTTGAAACACGCAGCGCTCCCCACAGTAGCTAAAATCACCAAGTGATGTATTCGACAGATAGGAGTCCCGACCAATTTCAACGTAGTCTCCCAGCGCCACATTTTCCATCCGGACATTTTCATGAATCAAACCTTCAGATGCTATGCGCTTCATCTGTATCTCGTTTCATAGACATAATCTCCATCCACCAGGACACTGGTGATGACGGGGAATTTATTCTCCAATAGCTTCACCACCAGAAGATCCGCTTTCTTCCCCTTCTTGATCGATCCGAAATCCCTCTCAATCCCCAAGGCCATGGCAGGATGAAGGGTGAGGAGTTTTAGCACTTCATGGAGGGGATGACCAAACTCACGGTGAAGTTTGAAAAGTGAGTGGAGCATAGCCGCCGGATAGTAATCACTGCTTAAGATGTCAATGACCCCTTCTCCAATCGCTTCATGAGCGCAGAGGTTGTTGGAATGAGAGCCTCCGAGGAGCACATTGGGCGCTCCGGCAACCGTAAAGTAACCCATCTCTCTTGCCGAAGCAGCCACATCGATGGTGATCGGAAACTCACTGATGCGCACCCCCACCTCATGATTGCGTTTGAGCTTTTCATGGGAGTCATCGTCATGGCTGGCCACGGGAATCCCTCTTCGAATGGCGTGCTCGGCAATCCCTTTGCATTCTTCCGGAGTCAGCCTTCTCACCGCCTGCCTTTTATTGATGTAACTTTCGAATCCTTCATCACTAAACACACTTCCATAGCTTTCTCTGATGGATCGGTACTTTTCCAGATCGCGGTACTGCCCCTGTCCGGGTGTGTGATCCATAAAGCTCAGCAGATGGACATGTCCATTGTCGATATAGTCGATGAGATCTTCCACGCCTTCAAGGTTGTCGATTTCCAGTCGGGCATGAAAGCGGTGGCGTATCAGGTGTTTTTCGTGATGTGCCTGCGTGATGAGATTCATCAGCTTTTCCACATTCGATTTGAGACGTACAGGATTGCCATTCTTGTTGCCGGACTTGTAGAAGCTCAGCGAATGATACATCGTCGTGATACCATGCGTCACAAGTTCCCGTTCCGCCACCCGAAGAGCCAGGGTGAAGTCCATCATGGACTGGGGACGAGGAGCGGTAATATGCTCAATATAGTCCGAGTGGATATCGATAAATCCCGGAAATACATAACAGTCTTTTGCATCGATCACCATGCCGGCATGAAGGATTTGGTCGCGGCTGATATCGATGATCCGGTCCTTTCTGACAAACACGTCGGAATCAATGATCCCATCTTCTGTTACTAGTTTTCCGCCTTTGATCTGAATCATCTTTTCTCCTAGATAAGGGAATATACGAGTTGTTGCGTGTACTGATGCGTGGGGTCCTCTAAAATCTGATCCGTCAGACCTGCCTCCACCACTCTTCCGTCGAGCATCACCAGTGTCCTCTCCGCCAGCATGCGAACGACTGCCAGGTCATGGCTGACGACAATCATACTTACTTTCAGCTCATGCTGGATGATTTTGATGAGGTCAAGAACATTGGCCTGCACCGACAGATCGAGTCCTGTCGTGACTTCGTCAAGTAGAAGGACGGGAGGATTGTTGGAGAGCGCTTTGGCGATCTGCACCCTCTGCTGCATGCCACCGGAAAAATGTTTCGGTGTATCTTTTCTGCGAAACGCCTCAATGTGGACGATATCGAGAAGCTCATCACTGCGCGCAAGCATGCGCTGCACATGACGGCTTCCGGCGGCAATCAGCTTCTCACTGACATTGGCGTAAGCTGAGAATTTCATCTTCAACCCCCTGTAGGGATTCTGATAGACCATGCCAAACAACTGATTTCGGATGCTGTTTTTCTTCTGAGATGACAGTGTAAAGACATTCTTTCCACTGTTCTCACCGATATGCATCACCATGTCACCGCTACTGCTGTCCTGATCAAAATACATGCACTGTACCAGTGTGCTTTTGCCACTGCCGCTCTCCCCTACGATGCCGAGAATCTCTCCTTCATACAGTTCAAAACTGACGTCGCTGACAGCGTGGATCGTGCGGCAACGAGGGCAATAATTCCTCTCTCGGTTCTCCGGATGATCGAGACAATAGTCGCATCCAATGCCGTAGAGTTTGGACAGATGCTTAACCTCAAGAATGGGTTTTTCATCAAACATCCCTCGTCTCCTTCCTTCGGCGGGCACATTCACTCGTATCATTGCACTGGAAGAGCGGATGGCCTGTATCATCTTCTATCTCATCAAAATACACACCGCGCACCCCACAGAGTCTGCACTCCCTGTGCTCCATCTTCTCGATTTCAAAAGGATAGTCTTCAAAACCCAGAGAATGGACTTTTGTGTAAGGGGGAACGGCGTAGATTTTCTTCTCTCGCCCTGCGCCCAGCAGAATCAGTGCTTCACTTTCATGCAGTTTGGGGTTGTCGTATTTTGGGATCGGACTCGGACTCATGACATAACGATCCTCCACCATCACGGGGTGAGCCGCCCCCGTACTCATCTTGTTGTAGTGGACAATCTGTTCAAACAGCATCAGGTAAGCTCCGGAATACTGTGCATCAGCGTGGAGTCTCTTGGTCAC
>CALFKA010000175.1 GCA_937880545.1 uncultured Clostridia bacterium
CGAGATCGTGATGTGACTGGAGTTCAGACGTGTGCTCTTCCGATCTGGAGAAGACCAAGGATCTTATGGAAGCCAACCGTATTTTAGAAGGAGAGATAGACAGTGCCAAACGACTGCAGCAGTCCCTCCTGCCTCCCGATGAAGTCATCTTCTCCGGCGCGACCTTCGTCAGTCGCAATATTCCCTGTGAAAAGTTGAGTGGTGATTTTTTTGATATCTATACGATCGATAAAAATAAGGTGGGGATGTACATTCTGGATGTCTCCGGACATGGCATCAATGCGGCTCTCATGAATATCTACAGCTACCAATACATCCGCTCCACCTCACCGCTTGTCAAGCGTTATCTCGGTGACAAGCCTCATAAGAATTTAGGCTATCTCTATCAGGAGTTCAACAAAATGAATTTCCCGGATGAGATGCACATTGTGATGATGATCGCCTCTTATGATATGAATCTGGGTACTCTCACCTACAGTTCCGGCGGGCTGAACACACGCCCACTGCTTGTGAGACGAAACGGCGAGATCCGACTCCTGAACTCTGAGAGCGGTTTTCCCATCACCAAATTAGGTGAGTTCTATACTCCTCAGTACAAAAGCGTCAATGTACAGCTCTTCCGAGGAGACAGGATTCTCTTCTACACAGACGGGCTACTGGATGAAAGACAGGGTATCAACCTGACGATAGAGGATTTGGAGTTGATCCTCCTCTCCACGATGGACCAACCGCTGCGCAGTGTCGATGAAGCTATCTACGGGCATATGAAGGCATTCGAAGATACACTCATCGATGATGTCAGCTATTTTCTGATGCAGGTCACGTAATGAAAAAGGAAGTGATTCGGCAACGGGCGCTGGAACTGGGCGCCGATGCCGTTGGTTTTGCTCGTCCTCGCATCTTTGAAGAGATCCGATCTGTGCTGGAAGAGAGGGAGTTTCTTCCCTTCGAACAGCCCGATATTGAGCGAGGAATCAACCCTTATAAGCATTATCCAGATACGAAGGGGATTGTCAGCATCCTGCTCTCCCACGGGCTTTATAACAATAAATTATCCGAAGGAGAGTATAAAGTAGCCAGTTCCTCCCTGGTAGACTATCACCGGGAGGTGAGAAATATACTGAGAGAGCTCCGGCTTCTCCTCCTTGGAGAAGGGATACAAAGTGTGGCTTTGTGTGATACAGAGGGTCTTCTTGATAAGCAGGTAGCAGTGGAAGCAGGACTTGGTTTTATCGGAAAGAACAGCCTGCTGATTCACCCGCAACTGGGAAGTGCCCATCATATCGGGTACCTGCTGACGGACACATTCTGGGAGCCGGATCCACCGGTTGATCTGTCCTGTGGACTATGCAGAAAATGCATCGACGCCTGTCCAAAAGAGGCGATTCGGGAAGAGGGAGGACTCAATCATCTGAGGTGCCTATCCGGAGCAACGCAGAACAGAAAAGCACAAAAACAGTACCTAGAGCACTTTCTATATGGCTGTGACATCTGCCTGCGAGCATGTCCCTATAACAAAGTGGAAAAGAGAGAAGAAGCATTCATTTACAAAGAAGAAGATTTTTTACTCTCCCATAGAGAATTTCAGTTACAATATGAGAAGAAGGAGTTCGCCTGGTTAGGGCGCAATCTCCTGAAGCGAAACATACAATGGAATAAAGAGGAGGATCGATGAATACTATTCACGAATTGTCGTACCTGAAGGATCAGATCGAAGAGCTCAAGGAGCAGGGAGTCTATCGCAAGCTTCCGGTCTTCGACGGACCCAACGCCGCAAGAATTCGTTTAAACGGAAAAGAAGTCATTAATCTATCCAGCAACAACTACCTGGGTTTTGCCAATCACCCCCGCCTCAAGAAAGCGGCGATCGATGCCGTGGAGAAATACGGAGTCGGTGCCGGAGCGGTGCGCACAATTGTAGGAAACATGGATATCCATGAGGAGCTGGAACGAGTCCTGGCAGAGTTTAAACGTGAAGAAGCGGTCATGGTCTTTCAGTCCGGCTTCAATTGCAATGCCGGAGCCATCCAGGCGATCACCGACAGAGGCGATGTCATCATCTCGGACGAACTCAATCATGCATCGATCATCGATGGAGTACGTCTCTCTCGAGCCGATAAAAGAGTCTTTAAGCACTCCGACATGGAAGATCTTCGAAATATCCTAGAAGAATGCAAAGGAAAATACAAGACCCAATTGATTATCACGGATGGCGTCTTCAGTATGGACGGGGATCTTGCCAAACTGCCGGAGATCGTTGAACTGGCCGAAGAATATGGCGCGCTCACCTATGTGGATGATGCACACGGCTCCGGTGTGCTCGGCGAAAATGGCCGCGGCACAGTGGACCATTTCGGACTGCATGGAAGAGTCGACTTCATCATCGGCACCCTTTCGAAAGCACTGGGTGTGGTCGGTGGATATGTCGCAGGCAGAAAAGTCATGCGGGAATGGCTCTCTCACAGAGGCAGGCCCATCCTGTTCAGCACATCACTTCCTCCGGCGGCTGTCGGTGCGTTGATCGAAGCTGTCAAGCTGCTGGCTTCCACAGAAGAATTTACCGATCGCCTGTGGGACAACGCTCGCTTCTTCAAAGAAGAGATGAAGGCACTTGGCTTTAACACAGGTCACAGTGAAACGCCCATTACTCCTGTCATTATCGGAGAAGAGAGCGAGACCATGGCGTTCAGCAGAGCCCTTCTGGAAGAAGGAGTCTTTGTGTCAGGGATTGTTTTCCCCACAGTTCCCAAAGGAACCGGTAGACTGCGATGCATGATTACCGCTGAACACACAAAAGAAGATCTGAAGGAAGCCATAGAAGTCTTTGCCAGAGTGGGCAGAAAAATGGAAATTATCCCGTGATCGATGTCACTCAATTAGAGCTCGATCTCCGAAGTCTTTATCCCGATGCAGGGCCTGAATTGAACTTTCGCAGTCACTATGAGCTGTTGGTTGCGGTCATCCTATCGGCGCAGTGCACAGATGTGCGCGTCAACATCATCACACAAGAGCTATTTCCTTTGGCGGACACGCCCGAGAAAATGCGCGCGCTTGGGGAAGAAAGAATCGCAGAAGTCATCCACAGCTGCGGGATGTACCGGCAGAAGGCGAAGGCTCTCTATAACGGAGCGGCGATGCTCCTGGAGGATTTTGGAGGGGTCATTCCGGACACGCGCGAAGAACTCATGCGTCTTCCGGGTGTCGGGCGAAAGACCGCCAATGTCGTCCTTTCCAACGCTTTTGGTGTGCCCGCCATCGCTGTAGATACACATGTAGGGCGTGTATCCTTCCGGCTTGGGCTTACAGAGCATAAAAATCCTCTGAAGGTAGAACGCGATCTGCAGAGACTCGTTGCGAAGTCGTCGTGGAGTCTGATGCATCACCTGCTCATCCTGCACGGACGCAGAGTGTGCACGGCTCGATCCCCGAAATGCTCGACATGCCTCTTAAATAGTTATTGCCCGAGAAAGGGGCTTGAAAATGTTCCTTACGAAAAATCCCTATGACCCGGCTACCCACCGAAGTGTAGGCATTATCTTTGAGACGGTCATCATCTCCAGCTCTATTCGTGCGGACTTTGATGTCTTTTTAAAGAGCTTTGCGCAGAATACGCTGACAGAGTATGAGAGTCTTTTAGAAAGCGCCTACCCGGAAGTGGTGACGAGGGCGAGACAGAAAGCACACGATCTCGGAGCCGATGCGATCTATAATATTACGATCGGAGTCGAAGCACTATACCCGGGAACGCTCCTTATGCACTTTAGTGGAGATGGGGTAAGCCCCCTGTGATCCACATCGTACTCTTTGAACCGCGTATCCCGCAGAATACCGGAAATATCTCCCGCACTTGTGTCTTGACAGGAGCGAAGCTCCACCTCATTGAGCCGATGGGGTTCACGCTGGAGGAATCGAGGCTGAAGAGGAGTGGGCTGGACTACTGGCCTTTTCTTCAGCTTGAGGTTCACCCAAGTGTGCAAGCATTCTTCGACAAATACACGGAGGAGTCGATCTACCTGGTCACTTCGAAAACGGAGAAGGTGTACTGGGACGAAACGTATCCTGAGGAAGTTTTCTTTCTCTTTGGACGGGAAGATGCGGGTGTCCCGGCTTGGATCAAAGATAAGTTTTCGGAAAAGAGCATACGGATTCCGATGCCCGGAGCCATGAACGACCGCAGCCTCAATCTCTCGAATTCTGCCGCTGTGATTCTTTATGAAGCACTCCGCCAGAAAACAGTGATGTTGTGATTCACCCTTCAAAGGTGTAGAATAAATGTAAATATAGAATGGAGGACCTTTTATGAAGAAGCTATTGACTTTGTCACTGGTTATTTTGTTGATCTTCTCACTGACAGCTTGCCAGCAAAAGCCAGCTGAGCCCGCACCGACTCCGGAACCCCCCGCAGCGGAAACCCCGGCGGAAGAAACCCCAGCGGAAGAGACTCCGGAACCGGCAGAAGAGCCAGCAGATGAGAAAATCAGCGTCGGACTCGTAACCGACACCGGCGGAATCGACGATAAATCCTTTAACCAGGGAACCTGGGAAGGTGTCATCCGCTATGCAGAGGAAAACAACCTGGTACTGAACGAAGACTACAGCTTCCTGCAGTCGGTCAGTGATGCGGACTATATTCCCAACCTGAGCCAGTATGCTGACCAGGAAGTTGATCTGATCGTCGCTGCCGGCTTCCTCTTTGAGAAAGCCATCCAGGAAGTTTCCACCAACTATCCCGATCAGAAAATCCTCTTTATCGACGCTGTCGTCGATGCCCCCAATGTCATGAACGCCGTCTTTGCCGAGCATGAGGGAAGCTTCCTCGTCGGCGTAGCCGCTGCTCTCAAGGCACAGGAAGCAGGGAAAGACACCGTCGGATTTGTCGGTGGATTTGACTTTGACCTGATCCAAAAATTCGAAGCCGGATTTGAGCAGGGTGTCTGGGCGGTTGATCCTGACATGAAAGTTCTTGTTGAATACGCTTCAGGCTTTGACAAGGCGGAAGAGGGACAATCACTCGCTACCAAGATGTTTGACGACGGATGCTACGTCATCTACCACGCAGCGGGTGGAACCGGTAACGGTGTCATCAAAGAAGGCAAAGACCGTGCAACCGAAGGCCAAGACGTCTGGGTCATCGGCGTAGACAAAGATCAGTACGAAGAAGGTGTCTATGGAGACGGCACAAAGAGCGTCATCCTCACCTCGATGATCAAACGTGTCGACGAAGCAGCGTATATCGCCTGCAAAGCTGTTGCTGAGGGAACGTACCAGGGTGGAATCCAGGTCTTTGACCTCAAAGCCGACGGCGTTGGTATTCCTAAGGAAAACCCCAACCTCACTGATGAGTGGGTGAAGACTGTCAACGAATTTGCCGAAAAGATCAAAGCCGGCGAAATCACAGTCGATCCAGCCCCTGTGCGTGTAAAAGGGAACTGATTAAGCACACTTCATGCCACAAAGCCATCGAAAGATGGCTTTGTTTTTGCTATAATGGGATAAATGGGATAAACAAGGACAAGGAGCTGTAATGGAACCTATCGTCGAGTTAAGAGGGATCACCAAGCGATTTCCCGGTATTATCGCCAATGACAACATAGATCTGACCTTGAAAAAAGGAGAAGTATTGGCTCTCCTGGGAGAAAATGGCGCCGGCAAGAGCACCTTGATGAGTGTTCTTTTCGGGTTCTACCGTCCGGAGGCGGGAGAAATATTCGTCCGAGGCCAGAAGGTGGATATTTCCAACCCGAATGTCGCATATGACTTAGGGATTGGTATGGTCCACCAGCACTTCCAACTAGTACAAAACTTTACGATCACGGAAAACATTATTCTCGGCAACGAGCCACACAAAGGGATGATCGTCGACATGGCGAGTGCCAGAAAACGGGTGAGCGAACTATCTGAGATGTATAATCTCAATGTCGATCCCGATGCCAAGATAGAAAACATTTCTGTCGGCATGCAGCAGCGAGTGGAGATATTAAAAGTTCTCTACCGCGATGCAGAAATTATTATTCTTGATGAACCCACAGCTGTCCTGACACCGCAGGAAATCGAAGAGCTGATGGGCATTCTTCGCAACTTCGTCAAAGAAGGCAAGTCCGTTATTCTGATTACTCATAAATTAAAAGAAATTATGCAGATCGCCGATAGAGTCTCTGTGCTACGACAGGGGAAGATGGTCGGGACCCTCGAGGTCGCCAAGACCAATGAAGAAGAACTTGCCGAACTGATGGTGGGGCGCAAGGTTTCTTTTACAACTGAAAAAGAACCGGCGAAACCCGGTGAGGTCGTCCTCGAGGTCGAAGATCTCTGGGTGAAAGATCAGCGAGAACTCGACGCCGTGAGAGGCTTAAGTCTTTCCATTTGCGAAGGAGAGATCCTTGGGCTGGCAGGAGTCGACGGCAATGGCCAGCGAGAGCTTGTCGAAGCACTGACAGGCCTGCGCCACATCAATAAAGGAGTTATTCGCCTCTTTGGCAAGGACTACACAAAGATCACAGCGAAAGAGAGGACTGACCTAGGGATCGGTCATATCCCTGAGGACAGACAGAAGCGGGGGCTGATACTTGACTTTACCCTCTTTGAAAATATGCTTCTGGAAAGGTATGATGAGGAACCTTATTCCCAAAAAGGAATCCTGCAATTTCCTGCCATCCGATCGAAGGCACAGGAACTCGTAGACAGCTTCGATGTGCGAAGCGGAGAGGGGATCGATACGCTTGTACGCACCATGAGCGGCGGCAATCAGCAGAAGGCGATTGTCGGCAGAGAAGTCGATCTTGAGCCAAGGCTCATGGTGGCCTCACAGCCCACAAGAGGCCTTGACGTCGGGGCGATAGAGTATATTCACTCACGCCTTATTGAACTGAGAGACCAGGGGACAGCTATTCTGCTGGTCAGCTTTGAACTCGATGAGATCTTCAATCTCTCCGATAGGATTGCTGTCATCCACAACGGACGCATCGTAGGGATGCGCTATCCGGAAGAAACAGACGAAATGGAACTGGGGCTCTTAATGAGCGGGTCGAAGGAGATTGCTGATGAAAAAAACACTGAAGAATAGTCATCTCATGATCTCGCTCGTCGCTGTACTGGCTTCCTTCCTGGTCGCCATCCTGGTTATGCTGCTGACGGGGCTCAATCCCTCGCGGTTCTTCGTCGCCCTGATCCGCACATTCAGTGGTTACGACATCTTGAGAGGAAACTTCAACCCACGCTACATCGGTGAGTTCGTCCAAGTATCCCTGCCATTGATTCTGTCCGGTTTATCGGTTGGATTCGCTTTTCGGACGGGACTCTTCAATATCGGAGCAGAGGGTCAGCTCATCATGGGCTCTCTCGGCGCCGTCTGTGTCGGCATCCTCTTTCCGATGCCCATCTACTTACATCTGCCCCTTGCCATTTTGACGGCGGCACTCTTAGGCGCTCTATGGGGTGCCGTACCAGGATTTCTCAAAGCGAAATTCGGAGTGCATGAAGTCGTCATCACGATCATGATGAACTACATCGCCCTCTACTTAAGTGCCTATGTCATAAAACTACTTCCCGGAAGCGACAATCAGAAATCGGCAGACATAGTAGCCTCTGCGCTTCTTCGCAGTGACTTTCTCCGATCGATTACTGCTAACTCGCGACTCCACTGGGGCTTTATCATCGTTATCGCCGCCATCCTCATATACCGATTCATCATCGATAAGACCGTCTTTGGTTATGAATTGCGGGCTGTAGGATTTAATCCTTTCGCCGCAGAGTATGCGGGCATTCGCGTAAATAGCCGCATCATCAGTTCCATGATTATTGCCGGTGCCTTTGCAGGTCTGGCAGGAGCGATGCTATCGCTTGGGACCTTCGATTATGGAAGAGTTCTCTCTCACTTTGAAAACTATGGATTTGATGGCATCTCTGTCGCTCTTCTTGGAGGCAACACGGGATTGGGTATACTACTAAGTGGACTCCTCTTCGGAATCCTGAAAAGTTCGCAGACGATGATGCAGTCATTGGGCATCCCCTTGGAGATCGTCAATATCGTCAGCGGGCTGATCATCCTGTTTGTTGCCATGCAATATGGTATCCAGGCGCTCCTGAAGCGCTTCACAAAGGGAAAGGAGGAAGAAGATGGATCAGTTTAGTTCCATGTTCGTCCTTGCGCTCAACTATGCCGTTCCGATCGTCATCGCGTCTCTGGGAGGTCTCTACAGTGAGCGCAGCGGGATCGTCAACATCGGCTTGGAAGGGATCATGCTGGTAGGTGCTTTTGTCTCTGCCGCTTTTGTGCCTCTCTTTGAAGCGCAGCTGGGTCCCGTGACTCCCTGGATCGCCATTGCCCTTGCCACCCTCGCCGGTGGACTCTACTCCTTGATTCATGCCTATATCAGCGTAGATCTAAGAGGAAACCAGGTCGTCAGCGGTACCGCCCTCAACATGTTATCTGTCGGAGTCACGGTGTATTTCTGCCAAATTATCTTTAATCAGCAGCGCACCCAGGCATTCCGAAACGGATTTATCAAACAGACAGTTCCTGTGCTTTCGGATATTCCGATCATTGGAAAACTCTTCTTCACTCGCATCTATCCGACGTTTTATGTCGCCGTGGTTTTGGTGCTGGTGACATGGTTTGTCATCAGGAAGACGCGCTTTGGTCTGCGACTACGTGCCAGTGGGGAACACCCATCTGCCGTCGACTCAGTCGGTGTGTCTGTGAGAAAAATGCGCTACATTGGCGTTCTGCTCTCCGGTCTTCTGTCTGGACTGGCGGGTGGCATCATGGTCCTTACGCAGTCGACGCAGTTTACTGTCTTTTCCATCCATGGCGTCGGTTTTATCGCCCTCGCCGCCCTGATCTTCGGACGGTGGCATCCAGTGGGAGTGTTGGGAGCCGGTTTCTTCTTTGGCTTCTCACAGATCTTCTCCATCTATTCGACAGACTTTGCCCTGCTTCAAAATATTCCGAAGGAGTTCTTTAATATGTTGCCCTATGTCTTGACGATTCTTGCGATGCTGGTCTTCAGTCGCAGAAGTGTCGGACCGAGGGCGGCAGGCCAGTCCTACGACATTTCCGAGCGTTAGCCTGAAAGAAAGGAGGATCCTGTGAAACTTGAATTTCATCTGGCGCTGGAACAAAAACAGCAACTTACGCTGACACCATCTCTTCGCTTGAGCATAGATATTTTGCAGGATACCTCTCTCGAATTAGAGGAACGTATCGCGCAAGAATTGGAAGAAAATCCTCTGCTGGAGAGAACCGATCTCTCTCAAGGTGAGTCCTATAATGATGCCATCCGCTACTATAAGGCGGAATCAAGTGAACAATTTCACTTTAAAAGAGATGTCGACATCTGGGAACATCTGCAGTTTCAGATCAGCACACTCGATCTCAGTAAAGAAGAACAGGCCCTGGTCCTTCGTCTGGTCGAATACATTGAACCGACGGGATACCTGAATGAAGAATACCTGAAAGATAAATTCTTCAACCGCTACGATGAAGAGACCAAGGGAAAAGCCCTCTGGACCCTCCAGCAGCTTCATCCCACCGGAGTGGGGGCGAGAGACCTTGCCGAATGCCTTTCTATCCAACTTAGGAGAAAGGGCATCGATACGATGTGCGCTGTGCAGATTGTGGAACATTCACTAGAAGACGTGGCGAACTGCCGCATCGATAAGATCGCCCAGACCCATAATCTGAGCACAGCAGAGGTGGAGCGTTGCATGAAGATCATCCGCTCCCTTGACCCCAAACCCGGACTCAAGTACTCTTCCCGTCAGGAAGTGACGACCATTATCCCCGATATATTCATGAATCGAAATGAAAAAGGAGATATGCAGATTCATCTCAATGAGCGGACGTATCCTCAGATAACGATCAATTCCTACTACACCTCGCTCACCCCCGATCAGCTAGATGCACGCTCTCGTGTCTATATCTCTTCGAAGACGCAGAGAGCCAGGATCTTTCTCGATGCCATTGCGCAGCGACGCACGACGATCCTTCGGGTGATGAACTCCATCTATGACTTGCAAAGATCCTTCTTCGATGAAGGAGAGGCAGCGCTCAAGCCCATGAATCTCATCGATGTGGCAGAGCAACTGGGGATGCACGAGTCGACCATCTCGCGGGCTGTCAGTGGGAAATACCTACTCTATGACAACCGCGTCATGCCACTCAGTTATTTCTTCCCGAGCGCTGTACAGGGGACAGACGGTTTCTCCGTCGCCTCGACGGTTGTCAAACAGATGATAGAGAGTATCATTGAAGATGAGAACCCTTTAAAACCATATTCTGATGAAAAGATCTCAGGAATTCTCCGGAAGAAAGGGATTCAGATCGCGAGGAGAACCGTCGCGAAATACCGAGATGAACTCCAGATTTTGCCATCCGGTCTCAGAAGGAGTTATTCAGCTTCAGACGATTGATCGCATGGGGTAAGGGTAATTATGGATAGGATTGAACAATTATATCGCAACTCATTTGAGGAGGAAATAGTATGGTAAAAGTAGCAGTCAATGGCCTGGGCCGCATAGGACAAGCGGTCGTTCGGTATTGGGCCTATCAGAAAGACAAGAAATTCGATGTCGTCATCATCAATGGTGTCGCCAGCGCCAAAGAAGCGCGCGATCGCCTAAAATACGACACCGTCTACGGCACATACCATGGTGACATTGAAGCAGACGGCGAGGACCTGCTCCTCGACGGTCGACGCATCAAAGTTACCAATATCCGTGAACCCAAAGACCTGCCCTGGAAAGAACTCGGAGTAGAGCTCATCATCGATTCTACCGGGCATTATAAAGACAGAGAAATGGCACAGCTCCATCTCGATGCCGGTGCCAAGAAAGTAGTTATCACTTCGCCCGGCAAAGGGGATGATCTCACCGTCGTACTCGGTGTAAACGAAGATAAGTATAATCCTCAAGAGGATCACATCATCTCTAACGCCTCTTGTACAACGAACTGCCTGGCACCCGTTGCCAAGGTACTCGATCAGCACTTCGGTTTGGAATACGGCATGATGACCACCATCCATGCTTACACGAATGATCAAAACCTCGTCGACTATAAGCACAAAGACCCGCGCCGCGCTCGCGCTGCTGCGCTCAATATGATTCCGACAACAACAGGCGCTGCCAAAGCGGTGGAACTTGTACTACCGCAATTGAAGGGCAAATTCAACGGCATCAGCATCCGCGTTCCG
>CALFKA010000176.1 GCA_937880545.1 uncultured Clostridia bacterium
CCGTTTCTGAGAAGAAGACATGTTTCTTGCCATTATGAGTGAGAGAGCCGATCGGAGAGATCACTGCGGCTGTTCCGCAAGCGCCGGCTTCTGCAAACTCATCTAGTTTGTCGATAAACACGTCTGCTTCCCTGGCTTCCATGCCAAGGTGTGCTGCCAGCTCGAGCAGAGAGTATTTGGTGATACTTCCTAGGATAGAGGGAGAGACGGGAGTGACAAAGGCGCCGTCTTTTGTAATCGCAAAGAAGTTGGCGGCACCCACCTCTTCAATTTTCGTATGTGTTTTCGGATCGAGATACACACAGTCAGCGTATCCGTCTTTTGCAGCCAGCGCATGCGGATGCATACTTCCGGCATAGTTTCCTCCGACCTTTGCAGCACCTGTTCCCATAGGAGCAGCGCGGTCAAACTCCGTTGTCACAATGTCTATCGGAGACATACCACCCTTAAAGTAAGCGCCGACAGGACTCACGAAAACTACAAAGAGAAACTCCGGTGCCGGCTTGACACCGAGGTTGGCGCCAACGCCGATCATCATGGGACGGATATACAGTGTTCCTCCGGTTCCATAGGGAGGGACAAATTCTTCATTGAACTTGACGACTTCCTCAACGCCTTTGATGAACAATTCTTCAGGAATGGCCGGCATCAGAATGCGTTGGGCACTCTCGCTCATACGTCGTGCGTTTTCTTTCGGGCGAAAAAGGAGAAGTCTTCCGTCTTTTGCTCGGTAAGCTTTCATTCCTTCAAAGCACTGTTGCCCATAGTGAAGTGCAGTAGAGGATACATGGATATTGAGCATTTCGTCTTCGACGATGCCTCCTTCATCCCATGAACCATCTTTCCATGTGGCGATGAACATGCCCTTTGTCTTCACATAGCCAAAGCCAAGGTTTTTCCAATCAATACTACTTGCCATGATGCCATCCTTTCAGTTATTTGTTGTACAAAAATATTATATCATGGTTTTCACATGACGAGTCAGGAGAAAGTTTGTATTGACAGGCATGTTGGCAGTGGTATACTTTAGAATGTAATCTACATCAAAAAGGTAGGATATAAATGAACATTTCGTCCAGAGGACGTTACGGTCTGCGTGCCATGTGTGAACTGGCCCGCGGAGGACCTGAGACAACTCTGTCACTCCGTGTGATCGCGTCCAATCAAAATCTGCCACTTAGATATATGGAACATCTCTTTGCTCAGCTGAAATCAGCCGGTTTGGTGGACTCGACTCGTGGAGCTCAGGGAGGCTACTCCTTGGCAAAGTCTCCGGAGGAGATCTCTGTCAAAGAAGTGCTCCGTGCACTGGAGGGCGATCCTGCAGGTGTGCAGTGCGCCGGACAGAACTGCGAAGAGGAGTGTTCCCAGGTAGATGACTGCCTCACAAGACCCTTGTGGGAGCGGATGGACTTTATTGCAGCGGATCTGATGAAACGGGTAAGCCTTGCAGATCTGCTCTCCGGCAATATTCCCGGAGGAAAGGAAATCAAATGAAGCCGATATATATGGATTATTCTGCCACAACACCCATCAAACCGGAAGTCCTGCAAGTCATGGAAGAAGCGCTCCGTGAGGTCTATGGAAATCCTTCAAGTGTCTATGAACTGGGACAAACTTCCAAGCGCCGAGTAGAAGAGGCGAGAGAACAGTTAGCCTCACTCCTGGGAGCAAAGTCCAGAGAGGTCTTCTTTACCTCCTCCGGTACGGAAGCGGACAACTGGGCAGTGCACATCGCAAAAAAGACAAAGCCCGGGAAGCATATGATTACCTGCACCATTGAACACCATGCCATTCTCCATACGATGGAGGCGGCAGAGAAGGAAGGCTACGAAGTAACTTACCTTCCGGTGGATAAATATGGCTTTATAGATCTCGAAGAACTTGAAAGTGCGATCCGCGAGGACACCATCCTCATTTCCATCATGTACGTAAACAATGAAATCGGCACGATCATGCCGGTGGAGGAGATCGGGGCGATCGCAAAAAAACACGGCGTTCTTTTCCATACAGATGGAGTACAGGCTCTTGGGAACGTCCCTCTTGATATGAGCAAATCAAATATCGATATGATGAGCATGTCCGCACATAAAATCTACGGACCCAAAGGGGTCGGGGCTCTCTATATTCGTCAGGGCACAAGAGTGGTTCCTCTGCTACAAGGCGGCGCTCAGGAGAGACGCATGCGAGCGGGGACGGAAAACGTTCCCGGCATCATGGCCTTCGGCGAAGCAGCGAGACTCAGCAAGCTTCATCTTAAGGAACATGTTGAGCGCCTGACAAAACTAAGGGAACGCCTCAAAAAGGGACTGATGCAGATTCCTGAGTCGTTCTTCAATGGCCATCCTGAGAAACGCCATCCCGGCAATGTCAATATCTGCTTTAAATATATCGAAGGAGAGAGCATGCTTCTTCTCCTCGATGCCATCGGCGTCAGCGCATCCAGTGGCTCCGCTTGCACATCCGGCTCGCTTGACCCGTCTCATGTACTCATGGGTATCGGTCTGCCGCATGAGATTGCACACGGATCTCTGCGCCTGACACTGGGTGACTTTACCACTGAAGAGGATGTTGACTATGTCATTGAGCATCTTCCGGAAATTATCAATAGACTGCGTGAGATGTCTCCGCTGACACCGAGGGAATGAGGATACTATGTATAGCAAAAAAGTCATGGATCATTTTATGAATCCGAGAAATGTTGGAGAAATCGAGAATGCTGACGGGGTCGGTGAAGTCGGCAATATCCGATGCGGCGATATCATGCGCATCTCGATCCGTGTTCACGACGATGTCATTGACGACATCAAGTTCAAGACCTTTGGATGTGGCTCTGCTGTAGCATCGAGTTCTATCGCCACTGAGATGATCAAGGGAAAGACGATCGAAGAAGCACTGAAGCTGACCAACAAAGATGTGCTGGATGAGCTGGGCGGACTTCCGACCATCAAGGTGCATTGCTCTGTGCTCGCCGAACAGGCTCTAAAAGCCGCCGTTCTCGACTACGCAAACAAGCACGGTAAACACTATAAAGAACTGGAGGGGTTTTCACCGGATGAAGACCATCCCCATGACGAGCATGAGCTCGAAGCCTAAAGTACTTGTAGGACTTTCCGGCGGCGTGGACAGCGCCGCTTCTGTTTTGTTGCTGCAAAAAGAAGGTTACATCATTGAGGGCGTCTACCTGCATCTGCAGGAAGAGGATGAAAACCTCTCCAGAGCGGAGGAGATGGCAGGTTACCTGCATATCCCTCTCCACATCCTCGATCTGCGAACATACTTTGAAGAAGAGATAATAAGGTATTTTATCGAGAGCTATCAAAAAGGAGAGACGCCAAATCCTTGTGTCCGCTGTAACGAACGCGTCAAGTTCGGAAAGATGCTTGACTTTGCCTTGGAGAAGGGCTTTGATTTTATCGCCACCGGCCACTACGCTCGCGTCATCCACGACGAGGATTCTTCGAAGATATTTAAGGCAAAAAATATTGAAAAAGATCAGAGCTATGTTCTCTACACTCTCAGCTTTCATCAGCGAAGGCATATCCTGCTTCCTCTTGGAGAGATAGTAAGCAAGGAGGAGACGAGACAACTCCTGCAAGAGAACAAGATTCCTTTTCATGACAGAGAAGAATCCCAGGAGATCTGTTTTGTCGAAAGTGATTACAGAGAATTCCTGAAAAAGAGGGGCTTCATCCCGAAAACCGGAAACTTCGTCGACGAAGAGGGGAATATTCTCGGAGAGCACAGGGGGATAGGCTTCTATACGCACGGTCAAAGAAGAGGACTTGGTATCTCAGCGCCGGAGCCACTGTTTGTTAAAGAAGTTCAGAGCGATACAAAGCAGATTGTTCTGAGCGGAGCGTCATCTCTTATGAGTTCTGTCGTCTATGCACAACAAATTCATTTCTTTGACGAGATTCCACAAGATCAGATTGAAGGTAAAATCCGCTATTCAGCCAAACCAGTCTCCTGCACACTGTATCCGGAAGGGGAGGACACCCTCCGCATTGAATTTGAGCAACCTGTCAGAGCGGCTACCCCAGGTCAGAGTGTGGTCTTCTACAGGGGGGAGGAACTCTTGGGAGGAGGAATCATCCGGTAGGTGGGTAGGCTCACAAAGCCTCGCTGCTGCTTTGATTGGAGTTTGTAGCTTGTGCTCTTGGTTGTTGCGAAGTCTGGGAGAAGGAGGACGACCCTTTGGGTGTGGTGAAGAGGGGTTGCGTTTAACTTGCTAATTCACGACTGCTTGAGCTAAAAATATATTTTTAGATCTATTGACGTGTTGTGATATAATAACTATGTATTGTTCGGAATGAAGTCTGAGAACTCAGCGAGGGAGGGTGGTGGAAGCTCCCAGTTCAGACAAGCCACTCCAATATCAGGACAAGGGGATGGCTCCCTTACAGGCCAAACCTCGAGAGACCCGCAACGGGTAAACAGGGTGGTACCGCGCGATGAATGCGTCCCTGATAGAGGTCTTTTTTTTTGGAGGTAAGAGAATGAAGGTAAGAAGTGTCAATGAGTTACGGAAGTTGTTTCTGGATTTCTTTGCATCAAAAGATCATCTGGTGGAGGAAAGTTATAGTCTGATTCCTGAAGATGACCCCAGTATCCTATTGATTGGCGCCGGGATGGCTCCGCTGAAAAAATATTTTACAGGAGTGAAGACCCCGCCCTCTGTACGCATGGCGACATGCCAGAAGTGCGTGAGAGTAGGGGACTTAGAAGAAGTGGGAAAGACAGCACGACATCTGACGTTTTTTGAGATGCTTGGCAACTTCTCTTTTGGCGATTACTTTAAAAAAGAAAGTCTCGCCTGGGGGATGGAGTTCTTAACGGAGTGGCTGGGAATTGACGAAGATCGTCTGTGGCCATCTGTCTTTGAAGATGACGAAGAAGCCTTTGAGATCTGGCGGGATGATTTAGGATATCCTGAAGAGAAGATCACCCGTCTTGGAAGAGAGGATAACTTCTGGGAGATTGGCCTGGGTCCCTGTGGCCCTTGCTCCGAAATCTATTATGACCGCGGGGAAGAGTACCAGTCAGGAGATCATGAACACCGACCGGGATGTGAGTGTGATCGCTTCATGGAAGTATGGAATCACGTCTTTACCCAGTTCGATAAGTTAGAAGACGGAAGCTATGCTCTTCTTGAGAAGAAGAACATCGATACCGGCATGGGGCTTGAGAGACTCGCTATGGTCATCCAGGGCGTCGACAATGTCTTTGAGATCGACACCTCCCGATCGATCATTTCGACTGTAGAGGAGCTCACGGGGAGCGTATATAGAGAAGACCCTTCTCAAGACGAAGCGTTCCGAGTACTCTGCGATCATGTGCGATCCGTTGTGTTTCTCATCGGAGACGGCGTTGTCCCATCCAATGAAGGCAGAGGCTATGTCCTGCGCAAGCTCCTTAGAAGAGCACTCCTGCAGCTGATCAAGCTACATGTGGAGGAGCCGAGTCTCCTTCGTATTGGTGAGCGCGTCATCGAAGTCTATAAAGAGGCGTATCCACTTTTGGTGGAGCGCCGTACGACAATCCTAAAAACGATGGAACTCGAAGAGAATAAATTCCTTCTGACCATTGAACGGGGGATGCACATTATTGGAGATTTCCTCCGAAGTGATCAGCAAGTCATGACGGGTGAAGAAGCCTTTAAACTCTACGATACATTTGGATTTCCTCTGACCTTGACCGAAGAGATCCTTGAAGATGAAGGCCGCAGAGTTGATCAGGAAGGCTTTGAGAAAGCTATGGAGAAGCAGAGAAAGCTCTCTCGAAACCAGGTCGATGACGAGATCGGATGGACGGGTGAATTGGAATCGCATCTTGCTACCCTTCCGGCAACCGAGTTTGTCGGTTATGATACCTTGCATCAGACGGCAACTGTCCTTGAGCTCATCCATCAGGGCGAGCGAAAAGATGAGATAGCAGCAGGGGAACAAGTGGATATAATCCTAGATACGACACCATTTTATGGAACCGGTGGCGGACAACAGGGAGATATTGGAACATTTACTACTGACGGTCTCTCTGTAAAGATTACCGGGGTAGAAAAAGAAAACGGACTATATCTGCACCGCGGTGTAGTAGAAGAAGGCGTTCTTAAGAAAGGAAGTCAGATCGTTGCTTCGGTCGATGAGGAGAATCGACAGGCGACAGCCAGACACCACTCCGCTACACATCTTCTGCATAAAGCGATTCATACTGTATTAGGAGAAGAGGCCTCTCAGGCCGGCTCCTTTGTCGATGCGCAACGACTGCGTTTTGACTTTAACTATTTTAGTGCTTTGACGCGTGAGCAGTTGGAGGAAATAGAGAAACTGACCAATGATGCGATCTACCGGTCATCTCCGGTAACGAAGAGAGTCGTTCCATTGGAAGAAGCCCGCGCAGAAGGCGCAGTGGCGCTCTTTACTGAAAAGTATGGCAAAGAAGTCCGCGTGGTTGGAATGGGAGATTCCCTCGAACTTTGTGGCGGTACCCATGTCGACAATACCTCACAGATCGGTCTTTGTGTTATTATTAATGAAAGAGGAATTGCATCGGGTATCCGACGTATTGAAGCTGTCTGTGGAAAGGTAGCGATCGACTATCTCCAGAAGCGAAACAAGACCATTCTTGAACTGGCTTCGATGCTGCGAAGTGAGCCTGAAGATATCATTGTGCGAGTGAATCAGCAGAGAGAGAATCTGCGCGAGATGCGTCAGCGCATCAATGAGTTTGCTCAGCAGTTATCAAAAAATACTCAGCAGCAGATTCCCGAGCCGATCCGCAGAGGAAATGTCAATGTCTATGCCATGTACCGCGAAGAGTGGCCGCAAGAAGCGATGAAGGCATTAGCTGATTCTTTAACCGATAAAGATCCCTACGCATTTGTTGTGCTCTTTACATCACAGGAAGGCAAGGCATTCCTTGTGAGCGCAAGTGGTGATAAAGCGCAGCTTGAGGGGTATAAGTCGGGTAGAGTAGTATCTGCCATCGCCAAACGTCTTGGCGGCGGTGGTGGTGGACGCGACTCATTTGCCACGGCAGGCGGGAAAAACCCCGCTGCCATACAAGATGCACTGAGCCAGATCGAGGAATTCCTGCCTCAACTTCCCTAGGAGGAAAATATGGAAGAGACCGTAACCTTTAAAGCAAATATGCTGAGAAATATGGAGATCAGAGAGATTCTCCTCAGTGTCTATGGAGCGCTAGAAGAGAAGGGATACAACCCGCTCAATCAGCTCGTCGGCTACTTTATTTCGGGAGATCCCACGTATATTACGTCACATAAAGATGCCCGTACGCTGATCAAGCAGATTGACAGGGATGAGATCCTGGAAGCGCTTCTCAGCAGCTATATTGCCCACAGTCGCGAAGAATGAACCCTTCCCGCCTTTGCATGGGCACGTTAACTCTGAGTCCTCTACAGAAAAACGTCCCTGCAGAAGAAGCGGCTCGGCTGATGGCGTATGCGTACGGCTCCGGCATTAATTTTTTTGATACAGCCGAGCTCTATTCAAATTACTCATTTTTTAAGGAATTATGGAGATTGGGCGTACCTCGTGGAGATGTCATAGTCTCCACGAAGTGCTATGCCTACTCGAAAGATACAGCGGAGCGCTCTTTGGAGAAAGCTCTTCGAGAGATGGATACCGACTATATCGATATCTTTCTTCTCCATGAACAGGAATCTATACACACCCTTCGTGGACATGCCGAGGCGATCGACACCTTCTGGAAGTACAAGGAGCAAGGGGTGATCGGATCTCTTGGCATCAGCACCCACTACATCGCCGGTGTGAAAGCCGCCTGTACGGATGAGAGACTGCATGTCATTCATCCGATTATCAATGTAGCCGGTATCGGCATTGTCGATGGAACTGCGCAGGAAATGGTCCTTGCGATGGAGGAAGCGAAGAAGCAGGGCAAATTCCTTTTTGCGATGAAAGCTTTGGGCGGAGGACATCTCCTCAAAAGATACCGGGAAGCCTTGGAGTTTATACTGGGTCTCAAGTCCATCGATGCGTTGGCAGTTGGAATGGCATCAGAGGAAGAAATTGATGCCAATGTCCATGCGATTATAGAAGGAGCCCTTCCTCCCGGCGCCGTGGAAAAGAAAAGAGGCATCTTCATCGAACCATACTGTGTTGGGTGTGGTGCCTGTGTCGAGCGGTGTCAACAAAAGGCCCTTACATTGAAAGATGGAGTAGCGGTGGTAGATGCCAGCCGCTGTGTGTTGTGCAGCTATTGCGTCACGGCTTGCAAAGACTTCTTTATTAAGGTATTATGATGAAAGTTCTGGCGATAGACTTCGGAGATGTGCGAATCGGTCTGGCTATCAGCGATGAGACCGGAACGTTTTCTTTTCCGAGAGGAATCTATCAAAGTCAAAGCAGAAAAAAAGATCTGGACTACTTCTTAGAACTGTGTTTAGATGAGAAAATTGACCGGATCATACTCAGTGCTCCCTACAATATGGATGGTACAGTAGGGGAGCGCTTTGAAAAGACCCTGTCATTTAAAAAAGACCTGGAGAAGCGGCTCACTTATTCGAAAAGACTGAAGCGTCCTGTGGAAGTTATCCTCTGGGATGAGCGGCTGACTACCCGGGAAGCACTGGCGATTACCCGTGAAAGCGGATTTTCAATAAAAAAAACAAAGCAGACACTCGACGCCCTGAGCGCGCAAATTCTATTAGAGAGTTATCTTGAGAGTGTTCGTGAGGAGAAAAAGATGGAGAATGTAAAAGACCTGCTGACCGTCGTCGACGATGAGTACGATGAAGACCTGGAAGTGCAGGAGATAGAACTGGAAGATGAAGACGGAAATGTCCTGACCTTTATAATTGATGAGTGGTTCGAGTATGAAGACAGAGTGTATGCCGTCATGATCGATGAGGATGATGAAGCCGTCCTCTTCCGCGTCGAAGAAGACGAAGAAGGAGAAATGAGTTTCATCAATCCCGATGTAGAAGAGTTTGAAGAAGTTGCGAAGTTCTACGACGAGAATTGAGCAAGAGCAACACGTACAGGAAACCCTGCGACGCTTCGGCCTGAAGTGGACACGTCCAAGAAGCCTCATTTTTCGTGTTCTTTTTCAGTCAGATAATCACTTGAGTGCAGAAGAAATCTACGAAGCGCTTGCAAAAGAAGAACCAACTATCGCTATAGCCACCGTCTATCGAACGGTGCGTCTGTTTGAAGACCTAGGCCTCTTGGCCGGAGTGGACCTGGGTGATGGGATGGAACGCTACGAATGGATTCGCAGCCAGCATCACCATCACCATTTGGTGTGCTCACAATGTCAAGCCATTGAAGAGGTCCCTGCAGATATCTTAAAGGAACTCAAAGAAACCATTTTTCGTGAGGCAGGGTTCCGTTTGGATGAACGTGAAGTGACGTTCACAGGTATCTGTAGTAAATGTATTTTAAAGGAGTAACATGAGTCAACTTAGAACCCCGCGCCGCCGCCGTACTTCCCGTCAACCCATGAGGATTCTACCTCTGGGAGGATTAAAAGAAGTCGGCAAGAATATGACGGCGTATGAATATAAAGAAGAGATTATCCTGGTGGATGCAGGGAGTGAATTCCCCGATGATGAGCTATTAGGCATTGATGTCGTCATTCCTGACACCACCTACCTGGAAGAAAACGCCCACAAGGTCAAAGCCATTGTCTATACACACGGCCATGAGGACCACATTGGGGCGACGCCCTATATCCTGAGAAAATTTAATGTCCCACTCTATGGAACACCATTTACTCTTGGGCTGATCGAACACAAGCTAAAAGAACACAAGATCAAAGCACAGATGATTACAAAGAAGGCGGGAGATGTCTTTAAAATAGGCTCTTTCTCCATCGAATATATCCATGTCAATCACTCGATTCCTGATGCCGTATCGGTTCTCATCCGTACAGAACAGGGGAGTGTCCTGCAGACGGGCGACTTCAAGGTTGACTTTAGCCCCGTCAATATGCCGATCATAGACTTGGCGCGACTGGGAGCCATCGGAAATGAAGGCCTTGACCTTCTCCTGAGTGACTCCACCAATGTCATGCGCGCCGGATATACTTTGTCGGAAGGGAGCGTAGGAGCGACCTTTGATGAACTTTTTAGAGGTAGAGAGTCGCGAATCATCATCGCCTCTTTTGCCTCCAATGTCTCTCGCATCCAGCTTGCGGCCAATGCTGCCAGGCTCAATCAGAGAAAAGTCGCGTTCACCGGGCGTAGCATGAACAATGTCGTGCGGATCGCGATGGATCTAGGTTACCTGAAAATTCCGGCAGAAGATATCATCGATATATCAGAAGTCAATCAGTATCCCGATAATGAGATTGTCGTGATGACGACTGGTTCTCAAGGAGAGCCCATGAGTGCTCTGACCCGTATGGCAGATAACAACCATGCACAGGTCCAGATGAAGAAGGGTGACATGGTCATCCTCTCAAGTTCTCCGATTCCCGGAAATGAAAAGAGCGTCAACTCCGTCATCAACAAGCTGTTCGAGCTCGGTGTCGAAGTCGTCTATCATGAACTCGCCGATGTTCACGCAAGTGGCCATGCCAAGCGTGAAGAACTGCGCTTGATGCTTGCTCTCTTAAAACCAAAATATTTCCTCCCTGTTCATGGGGAGTACGCTATGCTCAGTCATCATGCAGATCTTGCCATTCAGATGGGATTGCCACCCAAGAACGTCTTCCTCATTGAAAACGGCGTGCCGCTGGAGATGATCCGAGGCAATGTAAAGCAAGGAAAGCCCGTGCAGGCAGGTCGCATCCTTATCGACGGCTCTCTCATAGGAGATGTGGGGACAGCTGTCCTCAGAGACCGCAAGCAGCTCAGCGAAGACGGACTCCTTATGTTGATTCTTCGCATGGACAAGGAAAGCCGACAACTTCTCAAAGATCCGGACATTATTTCCCGCGGATTTGTATATATGAAAGAATCCACCGAACTGATGGATGAAGCGAAAAAACTGATGAAGAAGACGGTAATGGATATGAAGCCGGCCACCAAGAGTGACTGGTCTCAGATCAAACAGCAGACACGCAACCAACTCAGCCGTTTTCTCTATGAAAAGACCAAACGGCGCCCGATGATCCTCGTATTTATCTTGGAGGTATAGGATGAATCCCTATGACAAAGCCAGAGAATTGGCAAAAGCTATCGAAGAGAGTCCGCAGTATAAGAACTTTCAGGAAGCCAAGACACTGATCCAG
>CALFKA010000177.1 GCA_937880545.1 uncultured Clostridia bacterium
GTGGTAGTATAATATTCTGGATAGAACGATTACTCAGAGAGAAGCAGTGAGCAAGGAGAAGACCATGGAGAGTGCAAAAGAACGTATGGAGCGAGCCGGCGAAGTATATGAGCTGGTAGCAAAAGACAATGAAGAACTTAGAAAGATCGTCGTGTTTATGAAAGAGGCGGCGGCAAGACTTGAGCCCCTTTCTGAATACTACTTCGAAACATGGCTTGAGGACATGGAGGAGCTGGAAGCAAAAGGCTATCAGCATCCGATCATGAACGAAGACGCTGTCTATAATGAGATCGCTGATCAGTATGAACTGATGAAGCAGATTCTTTTGGTGGCAGCCAAATATATTAATGGAGAGAGATCCATCTGAAGGCAGGTAGAAAAAAAGCACCTTATGAAGGAGTAGATCCGTTCATGAGGTGCTTTTGTTTTTAAGGGTTTTGTTTGAAATTACCCGATCAGTTCTTCGATATCCTTCAGGGGATAGCCAAGATCCTGGGCAACAGGTGCGTAAGTGACATGGCCTTCAGCCGTATTGACGCCGGGTGCCAGTTCAGGATGTCGTTTGCAGGCAGCTTTCCAGCCGAGGTTGGCAATGGCGACACCATAACGTGTGGTGGCGTTGGAGAGAGCCTGTGTGGCGGTCTTTGCGACAGCTCCGGGGATGTTAGCTACGGCATAGTGAACGATGCCATGTTCGACGAACACGGGATCGGAATGCGTCGTGGGCCTTCCGGCGGTCAGGTCAGTGGATCCGCCCTGATCAATCGCCACGTCGACGATGACAGAACCGGGCTCCATGGTCTTGACCATGTCTTCCGAGATCAGCTGAGGAGCTTTGTGACCCGGGATGAGGATGGTGGAGACGACGAGATCCGCTTCTTTTACCACCTTGGCGATATTAAAGTTATTGGAGTACAGAGTCTCGATCTTGTCGAGGAAGATGTCTGCTACTTCGCCGAGTCTGTCGATGTTGACATCGAGTACAGTGACTCTGGCACCCATGCCGACGGCAATGCGGGTAGCGGCGGTGCCGACAACTCCGGCTCCGAGGATGACGACATGTGCGGGGGGAACACCGGGAACTCCTTGCAGGAGTACACCTTTTCCTCCCTGAGGTTTCGTCAGATATTTGGCACCTTCCTGGACAGCCATGCGGCCGGCGACTTCACTCATGGGCTTGAGCAAGGGAAGGGCGCGACCGACCTGGACGGTTTCATAGGCGATGCCGACGCATTTTTTCTCTACCAGTTCTTTGGTCAGTGCTTCATCGGCAGCCAGATGTAAATATGTGTAGATAATAAGATCTTCGCGGAAATACTTATATTCGCTGGCGATCGGTTCTTTGACCTTGTAGATCATGTCTGCTTTCGCCCAAACGTCTTCCGCTTTCTCAAGAACAGTGGCTCCGGCGGCTTTGTATTCGTCATCAGAGAATCCAGAGGCAAGACCTGCTCCGGCTTCTACGAAGACTTCATGACCTTCGTGGACAAACTGATTGACACTTGCGGGGGTACAAGAAACACGACTCTCTTGGTCTTTGATTTCTTTTGGCACTCCTATGACCATTTAAATGCTCCTTTTTCTTTTGATAATATTCTAACCAACATTCTCATCATACCATGAATATAGGAAATTTTGAACCATGCTGAAAGGAGTTTGAGGCTGTGAAGATAAGCGTTTTATGACGAGAAAACAGCACTTATCTTCATGTTTGCTTAGTAGACTCAGGCCCCGAGTATTGGGCGGGAGACGTGTATTCTGTGTGATATTATAATAAAAACAGGAAGATCATCTCACCGAACATAGAACACAGGATGGAGGTGGCCACGACACCTAGGCAGACATACTTTCAAAACGTTTCTCAAACGATCATCAAAAACCTGGAAAAGAGACAGATGGAGGGGTATTACTGCGCGACTTCTTATGAGGCTGTAGAGAAGGTGCTCTCACTGATACCGGAGGGATCCAGTATCAGCTGGGGAGGCTCTGTGACACTGTCGGAGACGGGGATCCTAGATGCTCTGAAAGAGAAGGAATATGAACTGATTGATAGAGCGACTGCGACCACAAAGGAAGAGCGCAAGGCTCTGTACTCACGGGTCGTGGGGTGCGACTATTTCCTGATGAGTACCAATGCTATTACACTCGATGGAGAATTGGTCAATATCGACAATTCCGGTACCAGGGTCGCCTTTCTGTGCTTTGGACCCGAAAACGTCATCGTCGTCGCCGGCATGAACAAAATCGTCCCCGATGAAACGTCAGGAGTTAAGCGAGTACAAAATGTCGCCTCACCGCCCAATACCGTTCGGCTCAACAGAAAGACTCCCTGCGCTATTACCGGAAGATGCGGCGATTGTCTCACCCCTGAGACAATCTGCGGGCAGAAGGTTGTCACCCGATACTCCGCAACGCCCGGAAGGATCAAGGTGATTCTCGTAGGGGAAGAACTTGGTTTTTAAAAGAAGCCGGTGGTGTTCCGAAAGCCTGACAGGGTAAATATGCAGAGCAGACACCTGACTCTTCATGCCAAAGGAGTTCATTATGGCGATAACCAAGCTTGTAAGTGGTGCAGTAAAGTTTCTTCCTGTTGCGGCGAAGGCGGCAGACAAGATCGTCCCCATAGCGGAAAAAGCCGTCGATAAGTTTCATGAACATCGCAGAGATCTGGTTGATTTGTCGGTAATGGTGGAGCTGGGCATTGAGGAAGCCAAGGCTCACCTTGAAAAGAAGGGCTTTGTCGTGCATCCGGTGCTGCTTCCCCCGCAGGATAAATACAAAAATGTCGTCTCTGATACCGTTCTTAGCATCTCTCCCAAGAAAGCCAAAGCGCATGCAGGAACGCTCGTCAAACTCTACTATGTCGATCAGAATACTGTTGACAAGAGCCGCAAGACGAGTGAACTGATCAATGTGGTAGGGATGCCCCTGGAGAAGGCGACCGATATTTTAGAAGGGCTGAAGCTCAATGTTGTGGCGGCTCTTGCGGCACCGAAGAAAGAATACGCTGAAAAGAAGATCGATCAGGTGCTGGAGATGAAGCCGGCTCCGTCGGCGCTCCTTAAAAATGTGAAAAAAGGCACGGTTATCGCACTGAAGTACATCGATGAAGTTGCTCTGGAGGAAAGTCAGGAACTGCAGCGTGCGCATCAAGAGAAGATCCTTGCAAGAAGTGAGAAGCTCAATGAGCGACTCATCCAAGTGAAAAAACTCATCGAACGAAAAGAACCCCAAGTGAAAAAAGGCGGCAAGAAAGAATAGCCCGACTTTTGTGAAGGGAACCGAAAGGTAAAGACACATATCCCTGCGTAGGAGACATGTGTCTTTTGTTGTCTGAAGAACTATTTTTTGACGACGGAGGATTTGAGGTAAACAGAACCCAGACCCTCTACTCTAGCTTCTATATCGTGGCCGTCGACGGGCTCTGAGAGAAGTCGGATGCCGCGGACGCGGGTCCCCAACTTGATGACATCCTTTCCCATCTTAAGGTCTCTGATGACCGTGACATCATCGCCGTCGCTGAGTTCATTTCCGTTGGCGTCGCGGGTGATCAGTGCTTCTTCCGCTGCCTTCTGACTTTCATCGGTCCACTCGTGAAAACACATCGGACATACGTAGAGGTGTCCATCGAGGTACGTGTAGTTCTCCTGACATTTGGGGCATGCCGGCAAGCTCATGCGAACCTCCTTTTGCCTTGTACTCTTCTTCAAGGATAGCATCAACAGTTGTTTCTGTCATTTTTGGCGACAACTGTACCCTTTTGAGGATAGTATCAGTTCATGGTGGCAGGTAGTATTTAATGTGGGAGCGCTTACTATTTCCCGATCGATATTTGCAGATGGTTGCCGGAGGCCAAACTTTGTCAACGACCACTTGTCACGCAGCCTGTGAAGGAGTGAGGCATGAAAAACACGAAAAAGCTGACGATCCTTCATTCCAATGACCTACACGGTGACTTCCTTGCCGAAGAGATCGATGAAAATCTCGTAGGTGGAATCTCCATGTTATCCGGTTATGTTGAGAAGGTTCGTGCAGAGGAGCAAAATGTCATCTATGCAATAGCGGGAGACATGTTCCGCGGATCGCTGATTGATTCGGAATATAAAGGGATTTCTACGATTGAGATTATGAATCTCCTCGCTCCGGACATCGTGACTATCGGCAATCACGAGCTTGATTATGGCATCGCCCATCTTCTCTTTTTGGAGAAGTGCGCAAAGTTTCCCCTCATCAACGCCAATGTGTATATCAAGACTACGGGGGCTCGTCTGTTTACACCTTATAAAATCTTTGAAATTGATGACATGAAGATTCTCTTTATCGGCATCATCACCGAAGAAGTCATGTCACAGGCGAGGCGAGAGGACTTGATAGGCACATTGATAGATACGGCAGATGCCGCGCGAGAAGTGGAAAGAATATGCAACGCTTATCGGGCGGTGGATATTGATTTTACGGTGCTCCTGACGCATATCGGTTTTGAAGAAGACAGGAAACTGGCTAGACTTCTCAGTAAAGATAGCGGTGTCGATCTCATCCTCGGAGGTCACAGTCATACCTATATGCAAGAGCCTTGGGTAGAAAATGGCATCGTGATCGCCCAAGCAGGAGACGGCACAGACCAGATTGGTCACTTTGAAATTATTGTGGATACCGACCTCAACACCATCGACTCTTTTGAGTGGAAGGTCATCCCCATTGACGATACGCACTGCCCAAGAAATATCCGTCTCGAAGAGCTGATCCGTGAGTACAAAAAACTGACAGACTCGAAGTATATCCGCCATGTCACGACTTTTCACCGTACACTGACGCATCCTCAGAGAAACCAGGAGACAGAAATCGGCAATCTGTTTGCCGATATTTTGGGGAACTCGCTCGGTGTAGATGTCATGCTACTAGGCTCGGGCAGTATCCGCAAAGAGTCTCTCGGCCCTATTGTCTGCTATTCCGATCTGAAGGAGATCTTCCCGTATGATGATGGCATCCACCTGCTCAAAGTGACAGGGGGACAACTCCGGAAAATGCTTCACCACATGTTGCGAGAGGAGTCCTTTACAGGAAAAACAGAATTCTACCAGGTGTCGAAGAGCTTAAGAATGATCTACTCGCGTTCCAGAAAGAAGTTTGATGAGTTCCTGTTTATGAAGGATCCTCTGGAAGAAGATCGATTGCTTACTATCGCATTGCAGGGTTTTCACTATGACAACTTTCAGGAATTTCTGGGACTGCCACTTAAAGAAGTAGAATGCCATCAAAAAAGCCGCACGATCTCAAGTTCCGCCTTGGACATCCTGGAAGAAGCATTTTCTACGGTTGCAGGTCTGGATGCAAGAATTGAAGGAAGAATCACCATCGTCGAATAACGGAAAACAAAAACACTGGAGGCTTAGAATGTTTAAAGGATTGTTTGAGAAGAAGAACTGCGATATCTGTGACGGAAAGATCGGTGTCCTCGGAAACCGAAAACTTGAAGACGGCAATCTCTGCAAGGACTGCGCGAAGAAACTGTCGCCTTTCTTTAGTGAGAGAAGAAGGTCTACTGTCGATGACATCCAAAGGCAACTTGAATACCGGCAAGAAAACGAGAATGCTCTCTCACAATTTGTGCCCACACGGATCTTCGGTAAGAGGACTCGCCTACTGATCGATGAAAGAAGCAGGAAGTTCATCGTCACATCCCAGCAGGACTGGCAAAAGGGAAATCCTGACATTATAGGCCTCGATCAGGTAACATATGTCAACATAGATGTTGATGAAGACAGAGATGAAATCTACAGAGAAGGAAGTGATGGAAAGAAGGAGAGTTACAATCCTCCTCGCTATGAGTATGAGTACACCTTTTATGTAGAAATCGGCGTACAGTCACCATGGTTTGACGACATCCGTTTCGCCTACAGCAATGAGACGCCGAAGTCGCGCCATGACAGTCTATACAGAAATTTAGAGCGAGAAACCAATGAACTGCGCACTTTCCTCCTGAGAAGAGAGGAGCCTGTTGCATCAGCGATCGCTCCGGAGGCGTTTACCGCAGCGTCACCACAACCTCAGCAGCCTCTTGGCCCCAAGTTCTGTGGAAGCTGTGGGGGAGGACTCGATCCCATGAATCCTGCAAAGTTCTGCCCAAGTTGCGGAGCCCCGACGGGAGTATAGGAGCCTTTTCTTCAATAAGAAAGAAAAGAAAGGAAGCCGGTCTGCTCAAAATCATCAGACCGGCTTTTCATATGAGTGTGTCTCCATTTTTCGGTAACGGAGTGGGCTGAAGGGAAAGCTACTTTTCTTTCAGTTGTTTCTCCAGCTCCATAAGACGCCTTCGCGTCTCTTGTTCCTTGTTCCAGCGTTCGGTGACATCTCTGAGGATGGAGACGACATATTCTACCTTGCCTTCTTCATCCGTCAAAATGCTTAGGCGAAACTCCACGGAGATTCTTTCTCCTGCTTTGTTCATGGCGGGAACTGCCAGCATATGGCCGGGTCCATACCTGGATTTGCCGGTCTCTACGTAGACGGCATAGGCTTCGTTGTGACGCTGACGCAGTTTTTCGGGGATGATGGCATCGAGATTGTTGCCGAGCATTTCTTCGGAAGTAAAGCCGAAGATCTCTGTAGAGCCCTGATTCCAATAAGCCACGTTGCCCGCACGATCCAGGGCAATAATGGAGTCGGGGGCAATATCCATGGCGTGTTGTAAATTCATGGAGTTCTCCTTTCAATGATTGTAATTACTTTGTACCCATAGAAAGCCACCCGTGAGCAGAATCAGAAACTTCCACTCTTCGCTGTGTTACCCGGATAGAAGTAGAGGTATAATCGAGCAGGGAAGGTCAACTAGTAGTTTTTAGTAATTTGCTCCGGAAAAGGAGGATACGGTCTTGCGGGCAAAAGAGGGTATTTTCAAATTCGCTTCGTACACAGCTATTCTCTTCACAGCAGCCACTGTGATCAGCTCTACCTTGCAGCTACTACAGGGGAATCCATACGATACTAACGTCCATCTCCTCTTGCGACTGGTTGTGTGCATGATCGCTGTCGGGTTTGTCTATATTTTCAAAAAGATCCATCTCAACAACATATATTTAGAAACACTTTTACAGTACGTCCTTTCCATGGCAAGTCTTTTCTCACTGCTCTTCGTCACCGGCTTCTTTGTCGAGCTTTCCAAAAACGCCTACAGAGATATATTTCTCAACTATACCGTTATCTTTCTCCTCGTTGCTTCGGTCATGATCTTTCTCCATAAAAGAAAGAATAAATAGAGACCAACCGGCAATGCTGCTCCTTCGCCTGATAATAGCCGCCTAATGGGCGGTGTTTTACATAAGAGACAAAATGAACTCGTTGTCAGGGTATAATGATTGATAAATGAAAAAGGAGGGAGTGCGGTGAAAGAAAATGAACAGACACAGGTGCCGCTTTGGACGAGGCAGTTTCTGCTGATCACCATTATTAACCTGTTTTTATACTTTGCTTTTCAGCTGGTGACACCGACGATTTCTGTCTATGTCAAAAGCCTTGGTGCAGCCGACAATGTCATTGGTTGGTTGAACGGAATTTTTACCTTGGCGGCACTGATTGCCCGACCCCTGGCAGGGTCCTCATTGGACAGACTAGGCAGGCGGGGAATCTTTCTTGCCGGCATGGCGGTTTTTATTGCAGCAGCCACTTCTTATGCCTGGGTGCCGACCATCGTATTGATCCTAATTCTTCGATTCATCCACGGGATCGGCTGGGGCGCATCAAGTACAGCACTCTACACCATAGCATCGGACAATATCCCAAACCAGCGCTATGGGGAAGGCATGGGCTTTTTCACCCTGGCCAGTAATATCGCCATGGCAGCGGCACCGGCAACAGGTCTTGCTCTCATTGCGGCTTATGGATACAAAGCGGTCTCGGTGCTGTCGGGAAGTCTTGCCATCGTCGCACTTCTTTTTTCGCTAAGAGTCAAATACAAAGAAATCCCCGGAACACAAGATATGCATGGAAAAAGAGTCCTCTTTGAAAAGACATCGTTTCGGCCTGCCAGCGTCATGTTCTTTCTGACCATTACCTATGGTTCTCTGAACACCTTCTTGGCTCTCTACGCTATGGAGAGAGGGATCGGACAGTTTGGGCTCTTCTTTACTGTCATGGCACTCTCCATGATGATAGCCAGACCGCTCTTTGGACGCATCGTCGACCGCTATGGAGTAAGCGTGGCGGTGGTACCGGGGATGGCGGGTATGGCTCTCTCCATCTTTCTCCTCTCGCGGGCGACGACCCTCACCATGTTTTTGGTGGTGGCATTTCTCTATGGGATGGGTTTTGGCGCCGCACAGTCCAGTCTTCAGACACTGGCAGTGATTCATGCTCCGAGAAGCAACCTCGGCATCGCCAACTCCACCTTCTTCTTTGGCTTTGACAGTGGGATCGGAGCGGGCGCTGTGATCCTGGGTACTCTGGCAGCAAAAGTTGGCTACAGTCAGATGTTTCAATGGTCCATCGTTTCTGTGGCTTTGGCGTTTGTATTGTACTTTGTGACGGGGAGAAAAGAGCAACGAAAATAACGGAGACTATCAATCTATTGAATCAGCGGTCATCCTGAAAAACATCAGGATGGCTTTCTTTTGACATCTTACTTTGCAAACCAAAACAAACTATTCATCATCTCGAGTATTCTAGATACTTTCTCGATAGTGACTCCTGCGAACTTCTATGTGCAAGAGGAAGCCCGTAAAATCTTCATTTAACGAACCTTTTGGTTCTCCAGCATTTAAGCGACCCAGGGCGTCCGTTTATCTATGTACATGTTTATGGGTTATAACTCCCTATCTTGCAGATTCTCTTTGGGAAATTTCTATTTTTCAGGAACTGAAAATGCGTTGCACATTTTCAAGTATCTTTCCACTAGCAAGTCTTCGTTGATGAGCTCATCTTTTTGTGTTTCTATCAGATAATTGAAGTGTTCGATCCCGCGATAGATGACGGCAATTTCCAATAATTGCTTTACGGCGGGCTCCAACTGCCTCAGATAATTTTCTGCAATAAAAGATATGTCGTATAAATCTCGTAACTATAATCGATTGGCGAAAGCAGCTGTTTTTTGGATACATAAGGTACTGATGTTATATGTCCGGATCCCGCTTTTTTCAACAACGTTGCCTTCCATACTTTCCTTTGTGCGGTAAGACAATTCTATTTTCAGGGGTCTTACTTCAACATGATAATAGAGTATAAAACGTTTTGTTGCTTCAGACTCTTCTACCTTTTGCAAACGAAACTTTCACTTTTGATATCCTAGAAAGACAAAAGGATATTGACATATGGCATCGGCAATGCTTTAATTCTATTAATGACATATGTCACTAATGAGCAAATGACTAAGGAAGGAGGTGACAAGCCGATGAAAAAGAAAAAAGGGCACGGCTGCTGCGGTAAGAAAATGAAGAAAATGGCAGGAGACGGACAGGTGCATATCCACGTACACGTTCATGTACACGGTCAAGATGAATGCTGTAAAGAAGGACACGGTATGGGGAGGAGACGTCACCATCACCATCACTGCAACTGCGAGACACCCGAAGAAATGATTCACGAGGGTTGCTGTGAAGAAACATCTGAAGAGTGTGAGTGCGAAGAGACATCTGAAGAATAGACTCATACAATAAAACCGGAGAGTCCTCCGGTATTTTTTCGAAGATGGAGGTAGTTCGTGGCTAGACCTGTCAAAATCAGAAGAGTCTGCTGTCTTCCGGAAAGTAACCTTTTCGGTTCGCTGAATCGCCCGGGAAAGCAGAGGGAGATCGTCGTCATGAGTGTCGATGAATATGAGACCATCCGTCTGATTGACTGGGAAGGGTTTACCCAGGAAGAGTGTGCCGAGCAGATGGACGTCGCTCGCACCACCGTGCAGGGTATCTATTTTGATGCGAGAAAGAAACTCTCCGATGCGCTGGTGAACGGGAAGAATCTTCTCATACAGGGGGGAAGATATCGCCTCTGTGAAGACAGGGAAAAAGGTTGTGGCAGGGGTTGCCTGCATCGCAGACACCTCAGGGACTGTGTCGATCAGAAGTGTCATAAGGAGGCATAAGACACATGTTGATAAAAGTACTCTCGGAGAACACGTCCGTATCTGATGCGTATGCACATGAGCATGGACTCAGTGTCTACGTCGAAACAGGAGATAAAAAGGTTTTGTTTGACGTGGGGGCAGGAGAACTGTTTCTTGAAAACGCGAGAAAAATGGATGTGGACATAGCAGACGTCGATGTACTGATCATCTCTCATGGCCACTATGACCATGGGGGAGGGCTGAGGACTTTTCTTAAAGAGAATGAGAAAGCAAAAGTCTTTCTGCATCCTCTGGCCTTTCAAAACTACTACGTATCCAAAAGGGAAGAAGATGAATACATTGGGCTTGATCAGGCACTGAAAGACAACCCGCGCATCGTGTTCACTTGCGAAAATTATGTGATCGGCGACGGACTGCAGACATTCTCGCAGGTCGTGCAGAAGTATCCGCTTCCGGCTTCTAACAAAACACTTCTGATGGAAGCAAACGGTGGACGAGTCCCTGATAGCTTTTCCCATGAACAGAGCCTGATTGTGGAGGAAGAGGGCGTGACACTTCTTCTGACAGGCTGCTCCCACAACGGAATCAGAAATATCCTGGAGCACTTCTATCATCTTAAGGGAAGAATGCCTGACGTCTCGATCGGGGGATTCCATCTTTCCACGACCTCCGGCGCTCATGACAGCTTGGAATCCATCGACGCACTCAGTCAATATCTCCTGACGACAGGAACTATCTTCTATACAGGTCACTGTACAGGGATTGTGCCTTATGAGAGACTCAAAGAAAACATGGCAGACAGGATCCACTACCTGCCGGCAGGCAGTGTCCTCGGGCTCTGAGAAATAGATGGTTTACGGAAAGAAAGAAGCGAGGTTTTCTTGAACTGAGTCACCAAAGGTAGACTCTAGAATTCATAAAACGTCGATCACTGGGATGCTTGGTTTCGGAATTCAGCCGGAGCTAAGCATCCTAGTCCTTTTTGGAGCCGATCGTTGTTGTAAAAGTTGATATAGGTGTGGATTTCATGGATCAGATGATCCATGCTTTCAAATTTCTGCCCATGAAACATCTCCGATTTCAGGGTTCCAAAGAATGCTTCCATAGGCCCGTTGTGACCAAGGGGTCAGACTCTCTATGCACTTCCCAGGCCTTGACATGCTGTGC
>CALFKA010000178.1 GCA_937880545.1 uncultured Clostridia bacterium
AATCCGACCTGTTCTATTGTGTCCTGCCAGATGGTGAAGTGGAACATCTGTAGCATACGAAAGTCGCCTTCGCTGAATTCCCAGGGCTCTTCTTGGAGCACTTTCAGGAGAAAGCGAATCCAGCGCATGGAGTCTACTTTTGCAAAGCGCAGGAGAGCTTTTCCCATGAGATCTTCGAGTGGCTCTGAGAAATCATCGACAATGCCGGCATCTGCACATAGGCGGGCAAAGCTTCCCTTGGCTCGGTAATAGAAGGCATCTGGCGTCAAGTGATGGTAGTTCAGGAAATTGACCAGTGTCGCCTCTCTTGCGCTGTCGTCCTGGAAGTGTAACAGCTGCTCCAGAAGTCCGTTTCGTGTATCAAAGGAGGCTCTGATGTTCTGGTAAATGACTTCCTTTGCTTTTTTCTCCAGCTGGATAAAAGATCCCCTGGGAACATGCGGGAAATCTTCTCGTATTTCTTTTTGCAGCGAGTGACGCTCATCGGAGAGCATCGCTTGCAGTTTATCTTTAAAATTATATCTTCGATTGGCAAGGCCAATAAAGTCGAGCACCGTCAAACAGTCCTTGCCCTCCGAGAGTCTCAGCCCTCGTCCCAGCTGCTGCAAGAAAATAGTGAGAGATTCCGTGGGGCGCAAGAAGAGGACTGTGTTGACCTCCTTGATGTCCACGCCTTCGTTGTAGAGATCAACTACAAAAATCACCTTGATCTCTCCGGAAATGAGCTTGTTTTTCGCGCTTTCTCTCAATTCATTCGACGAGTTCGAGGTCAGAGCGATGGAGGGGATCCCTCTTCTGTTAAAGTAGTCCGACATGAAGTGAGCGTGGTCCATGCTCACACAAAACCCCAGAGCTTTCATCTCCTCTGTGTCTGAGACATACTTGCGGGTCATATTGACAATGTGGTCCGCTCTTTGGTTGGCGACAAATCCACTGAAGGCATAGACATTTTCGAGCTCTTTTACATCGTAGCCTCCTCGACTCCAGCGCAGGTCCTGTAGATCTACGGTGTCGCTGACTCCGAAATAGTGAAAAGGACTTAGAAGTCTTCGTTCAATCGCTTCAGGAAGTCGTATTTCTGCTGCAAAGCGCTGATCAAAGTGGGAGAGGATATCTCCTCCATCCATTCGCTCCGGGGTCGCTGTCAGACCGAGAAGGACCTTCGGCTTTACATGGTGAAGAACTTTGCGATATGTTTTTGCGGCGGCGTGGTGGAACTCGTCCACTACGATGTAGTCGTAGAAATCGGGAGAAACTTTCTCCGTAAAGTCCTGCGAGTGCAGGGTCTGGATGGAGACAAACAGGTGATCTATCGACTCCGGACGGTGTCCTGCTACAAAGAGCTCTCCAAAGTTGGGGTCTTTCAATACACCACGGAAGGTGGCAAGGCTCTGTGTCAGGATTTCTTTTCTATGCGCTATGAAGAGAAGGCGAGAAGGCTGGCCGTTCTCCTTAAGAAAGTTTTTGTAGTCGAAGGCAGAAATAACGGTTTTTCCTGTACCGGTGGCAGCGACGACGAGGTTGTGGTAATGCCCTCTCAATGCACGCTCCGCTTGTAGTCGGTCTAGAATTTCCTGTTGGAAGGAATAGGGAGTGATATCAAAGCCGGCGAACTCGATGTCCGGATCTTTCAAGTATTTTTCAGAGCGAAGTGCTCTCCGCAGTCTTTCATACTGCCCTTCATCATAGTACTCAAATTCACTCGATCTCCAATAACTCTCAAACGTCGCCTCCATCTTTTCGATGGTTTCGGGAAGGTCCTGACGAGTCAGTTTCAGGTTCCATTCAAGGCCCGTTGTCAGGGCTACATTGGAGACATTGGAAGAGCCAACATATGCGGTGGTGAATCCGCTATTTCGATAAAAGATATAGGATTTGGCGTGAAGGCGTGTGCGCTTGGTGTCGTAGTTTACTTTAATTTTGACATGAGGAAGCTTACGAAGTTCCTCCATGGCCCTGGCTTCTGTGGCGCCCATATAGCAAGTGGTGATGACCCGCAGCTGTCCACCCCTTTCAGCAAATATCTTAAGATCATCGAGGAGCAAGCTGATCCCGCTCCACCGGATGAAC
>CALFKA010000179.1 GCA_937880545.1 uncultured Clostridia bacterium
CACCGAGATCTACACTCTTTCCCTACACGACGCTCTTCCGATCTTATTCCTGCTGTGAATATGGCGAAAAAATATGGAATTAAAAAAGGAGGTAGCCACATGTCAAAACAGCCAAGGTCAACCGGTACCAAAAAAAGGACTTTAAGGCTCCTGGACAAAATTGAAAAGGTAGGAAATGCGTTACCAAACCCGGCGTTCTTATTTGTAATCTTAGCCTTCATCACGATGGTTGCATCCTACTTTGCAGCAAAAAACAATTTATCCGTCACTTTTGACGGCGTAAATGTCCAGACCGGGACCATCGAGCCCATCACCGTCACCGCCTTTAATCTGCTCTCACTCGAAGGATTTCACTATATGGTAACCAGTATTATCAGCAATTTTACTGGTTTCTTTCCGTTAGGCACTGTTTTTACAGTTATTCTTGGAGTCAGCGTTACAGAAGGCACAGGAATGCTGTCTGCCCTATTTAGAAGAATGGTTTCGAAAACCCCACGCTCTCTCATTTCTGCTGTCGTCGTTTTCCTAGGCGTAATGTCTAACATTGCATCATCCACGGGTTATGTTGTACTTGTTCCTCTGGGTGCGGTCATTTTCATGGCAAGCCGAAGACATCCCATCGCAGGTTTGGCTGCTGCCTATGCTGGCGTTTCTGGGGGATGGACTGCTAACTTGCTACTGGGCAGCAATGATCCACTCTATGCTGGAATGTCAACGCAGGCAGCGCAAATTCTCAATCCCAATTACGTCGTGAATCCAACAGGCAACTGGTATTTCATGATCGTATCAACAATAATGATTACTATTATCGGCGCTTTCATAACAGATAGAATTGTCGAACCTCATTTGCCGAAGTATAACTTCAGCGAGGGAGAACAGGTAGAACAAGTCACTTCCGCGGAAAAGAAGGGCATGCGTTACGCAGGAATAGCTGCCATGATATATCTCGTAGTTATGCTTGCGCTGCTCATCCCCGCGAACGGTCTTCTGCGTAATCCGCAGACAGGATCCGTTTTGTCTTCTCCGTTCATGTCTGGAATTGTTTTCTTCATGATGCTGTTCTTCCTGATTCCAGGAATTGCTTATGGAGTCGGCTCTAGAAAAATTAAATCGACTGACGATATTGTCGAATTAATGTCTAAAGGAATTGCTGGCATTTCCAGCTTCCTAGTATTAATTTTCTTTGCTGCACAGTTTACTTTCTTCTTCAACAAATCGAATTTGGGAACAATTCTCTCCGTCAACGGTGCAAATCTGCTGTCCAATATCGGATTGATAGGTCTTCCTCTTCTTCTCCTGTTTGTGTTGTTAACCTGCCTGATCAATATTTTGATTCCAGTAGATACAGCCAAGTGGGCGATGATGGCACCGATCTTTGTCCCGATGTTCATGCGGATCGGACTCTCACCCGAGATGACACAGCTCGCATTTCGCATCGGCGACTCCAGCACCAATATCATTACACCACTGATGCCCTTCTTTGTCATGATCGTTGCCTTCTTCCAAAAATACGAAAAGGATTCCGGAATCGGATCGGTTGTGTCTACCATGTTGCCCTATTCAGTTGCATTTTTAGGTAGCTGGCTAATCCTGCTGACGATCTGGTATTTACTTGGACTACCACTAGGTCCGGGAGCATTCATTCCATACGGAGGGCTATAAATGATCCAAAGAGACAGAATTGCGGCATCCGTTATGGCACAAAACCTCCATGGAATACTGCTGACTTCACCTGAAAATGTCTATTATGCCACCGGGTTCTCACCACATCAGTTAACTGTGTCTAGGATTCCGGATTTTGCGTATGCCTATTTGGATCTCAGTGGAGAATCAAACGACATTCTGATAACGATGGACTACGAATTCCCTGCCTTTTCGGATGCAGAACATCTGGAAATTATTGCTTACGATACCTGGGTGGGAGTCAAGAGCGTGGATGAGTGGCGTACGGGACGGGAGGAAAGCACTGGCGGCACACTGTACTCTGCGCTTGACAGATTGAAAGCATTTCTAAGCAAAGAATCTCTTGACAATAAAAGGATTGGTTTTGAGGCAGCTAGCTTGCCTGTCCGGTACTTTACAGCCTTGCAGCAAGCACTCCCGGGTATCAAATGGGTCGATATATCGGAGGAGATGATTTTCGCAAGAAGTGTGAAAACGGTACAAGAAATCGAACTATACAGACGACTGTGCACTTCATGCGACTCTGCTCTTCTAAAAGTGGCACAAATCATTCAAGCGGGAATGAGTGAAAAAGAGCTTATACAAGTTTACCGAGAAGCTTGCATACACAGTGGATTCCTTCCCAGCAGCTGGAGTATGCTGGGAAGTGGGCCCAATTCTGCAGTGCTGCAATTGGCGACAGATAAGATAATTCAAAATGGTGAATGTGTTCGTTTCGACGGCGGTTGTGAAGCCGGTTTTCAGTTTTACAAGACGGATTTTTCAAGAACATGGATCATAGGTGATGCCGACCCACAGCTACTTCGTTTGAAACGGGTTCTTACGAATGCTCAGAGAAAGATGATTCACGCTGTGAAACCGGAGATGACATTCTCTGAGCTATTCCGGATCGGATATAACGATGTTAAGAAGCACATTCCAAATTATAGACGAGGACATTTAGGACACAGTATCTCGCTGGGTCCACAGACAGCAGACGCCCCTTTCATTTCTCCGAGCGAAACAAGAACTATGGAACCAGGGATGATTCTCTGTGTGGAAGTTCCATTCTATATTCGAGAATACAACGGCTTTAACATCGAAGATATGATTCTCGTCACCGAAGACGGATGTGAGATTTTGACTCACCGCACCCCTCATTTTTTACCAAATGAAGAAAGAGGATAGTCCTGAAGGTCATGGGCTGAGTCGAAAACTCAGCCTTGACTTTTCCTAAAAGAAATACGGAACGTAGTTGTTCCACGCGATATGGTTCTTCGATTAAACTCTCTTTGCCCTCTATGCCTGAAGAAATAACTGGCTGGCTAGCACTTTCACTTCTTCCCTGTTTATTCCATAGGACGTTTAGTCATTAAAGTATCATCAATCAGCTTGGTGACTGTTTCATATACTCTTCGTTCATGCCCTGGCTGGTGAGAGCTGTACATCCGACACGGATGTCGATGGTGACGAATGGGCTCGATGTTTCTTTCCGAACGGTATTCTTATTCACGATGATATTAACTTCACCAAGCAGGTATTCGCCTTCACTTCCTGTCAAATCCTTGCTGCACAGTACCAGCAGTTACAGGTAGTTATCAGTTCTGCCACTGACGATGTGGTACTCCATCTTTCTCAGTTCATCCGGCAATGTCGCTGTATTACGCACAATTTGTATGACACATTCCTTGTATCTCTCACTCATGGCTTCTTTAAATGCTACAGCGTTCGCCGCAATGATGTGTTCCACTGACTCGCCCTGCAATCCGGGGGACAAAGCCTTATCGATCGTTTTTGCATACTGAGCTTTATAAAAAAAGATCGGAAGAGCACACGTCTGAACTCCAGTCA
>CALFKA010000180.1 GCA_937880545.1 uncultured Clostridia bacterium
GTTCAGACGTGTGCTCTTCCGATCTGTCTCATATCCTGCTTTTGATCTGAACAACCCGAGAGTTCTTCCCCCGCTGGAAGAATACGAAGGATTAAGCGGCCAAGACTATACCGAAAAACTCTTTGAGACGTGGAAGTCGACCGCCAACTCCTTTGTCTATGAGCCAGGGAGTGTCAGTAAGGTGCTCACGGCAGCGATCGGACTGGAGACAGCTTCCTTCAATATGGACACTATCTTCAATGATAAAACGGGGATGGTGGAGTATGAAGACGGATCCATTCTCTATTGTGTCGCTTACCCTAGACATCATGGGGAACAGACGACGGAGCAAGCGCTTGTCAACAGCTGTAACCCCGCCTTCATTGAGATGCGAAAGCGCATCGGCATGGGAACTTTCTATGACTATATGGAAGCGTTTGGTCTCCCATACAGAGTGGGCGTGAAAATTGGTGTGGAGGCATTCCCGTGGTTTCTCGAGCGAGAAACGCTGCGTGTCATTGAAGCCGACACGATGGGATATGGTCACGGTTTCAGTGTCACCCCCATCCAGATGATTACGGCAGTCAATGCCGTCGTCAATGATGGCAAGCTTGTTGCTCCGAGGATTGTTGAAAGATTGACAACAGATGAAGGAGATCTGATTGAAGAGTTTCTGCCCAAAGTTACCCGTCAGGTCATCTCAAAAGAGACTTCCAAGCTGATGAAAGGGATGATGACCAAGGTCGTAAAGAATGTCCCTTCCTACCTCTACTATGATGTCGTAAACTTTGGCATGGGCGGAAAGACAGGTACATCAGACCTTCCGGAGCGAGACAGTTCCGGCAAAGCAAAAAAGATTACATCATACTTTATGACGGCGCCGATTGAAGACCCGGAGTATAGTGTGCTCTTCGTTATCGATCGTCCGACGGTAGATACGCATTCTTTTATCCTCGTGGAATACGCCGCAGGCATCTTGGTAGATACTCTGCGCTATGACGGATATCGGGGCGATAGAGCGGATGCACAGTTGATCGATATCCCGAACTTCATCGGGCTCAGTAACGAACAAGCTGAGCTTCGCCTTAGCGAAATGGACAAAGAAGGTGACAGACTCAAACCTATTTTTGCCAACTTCCATGAAGGCGGAGAGACGCGCATGGTTGTCAATCAGTTCCCGGAGCCGGGTGAACAGGTGCGCTACGGAGCTACCATTATTCTAGACTTTGGAGATCTCTCGCCGGCGCCGCTGCCGCCTGAAGAGACGCCATCAGAAAGCGAGACGGAATGATTCGAAAAGACAGGAGGAAATGATGCGAAAAACCACCTACACCGATGAGAGCATCCAGGCCTTAAAAGGAGCACAGCGAGTGCGCCTGCGACCTGCGGTAATCTTTGGAAGCGATGGGTTGGAAGGCTGTAAGCATTCAATTTTCGAGATCCTGTCTAACTCCATCGATGAAGCGCGTGAAGGCTTCGGGAAAGTTGTCCGCGTCACGCAGCACACCGACCACTCCATCACCATCGAAGACGAAGGAAGAGGGATTCCGGTAGGCTATAACCGCAAGGAGAAGCGCCACAACTGGGAACTGATCTTTACAGAGCTATATGCTGGCGGGAAGTATGAGAATAATGAGGGTGCGAACTATCGCTATTCACTGGGGCTCAATGGCTTGGGCCTGACCGCCACACAGTACAGCTCAGAATATATGGATGTGGATATCTTCCGCGACAGTCGTCACTATCAGCTCCGCTTTGAAAAGGGAGAAAATGTCGGTGGCTTAAAGAGTATGAAACCAAACGGAGGACCAAGCACCGGAACGAAGATCACCTGGCGCCCCGACCTCGAAGTCTTTACGCAGATTGCGATTGAGCCTGAATACTTCCGTCAACTCTTAAAAGAACAAGCGATCGTCAATTCCGGAGTTCGCTTCATCTACCAAAACGAAGCGAGCGGAGAGTCGACGGAATACTTTTACGAGAATGGACTGAGAGATTATATAGAAGAAATTGCCGATGGAAAGTCTTTTACACCTACCTTTGTGTTTAAAGATGAGGGAAAGGGAAGAGACCGAAAAGATCGACCGGAATACCACGTTCGCTACGAACTGTTGTTTTCATTTAATAATGAACACCGCATGCTCAAGTATTTCCACAATTCCAGTCATTTAAGTAACGGAGGCTCACCCGATCTTGCCATCAAGACGGCTTTCATCTATGAAATCGACCGTTTCTTAAAGTCGGAAAACAAGTATCGAAAGGGCGAGGGGATGATCAACTTTGTGGACATCCAAGACAGCCTGATCCTCTTATGCAATTCTTTTTCGACCATCACAAGTTATGAGAATCAGACGAAGAAGAGCATCAATAACAACTTCATTCGGGAATTCCTCACGGAGTCCGTGCGCAGAAAATTAGAAGAGATCTTCACAGAAAACCCCAAGGTCCTGCAGTCGATTATGGATCAGGTACTGGTCAATAAGCGAAGCCGTGAACGAGCTGATATCGCTCGCACAACGCTGCGCAGACAGACGGGGACGAGAAATGAACTGCTCTCCAAGGTCGACAAGTTCGTTGACTGCCGTGAGAGAGATCCGAACAAGAGAGAACTCTTCATCGTGGAAGGGGACTCCGCCCTGGGTGCCTGCAAACTGGCGCGCGATGCCAAGTTCCAAGCTCTCATGCCCATCCGAGGAAAAATCCTCAACACCCTGAAATCTGATCCTGAGCGAGTGCTTAAGAGTGATATCATCATGGACCTGATGAAGGTCATAGGTACGGGCATTCAGTTAAAGGGGAAGACGAAGAAGAATGCGCAGAGTGCGGCCTTTGATATTGAAAGACTCCGCTACGGAAAGATCATCATCACGACGGATGCCGACGTGGACGGATTCCATATCCGCACGATGGTGCTTACGATGTTCTATACCTTAGCCCCCAATCTCCTCAAAGAAGGATATGTCTATATCGCAGAGTCGCCACTCTATGAGATCGTTTCAAAGGGCAAGAGTTACTTTGCTTATTCTGAACGGGATAAAAATCAATTTCTGGTGGAACTCAATGATCCGAAGGCAAAGATCCATCGCTCGAAAGGACTCGGTGAGAACGAACCACAGATGCTCTGGGAGACAACGATGAATCCTGCTTCGAGAAGACTGATCCAGGTTCATTATAATGAAGAGGAAGAAGCGCACTATACATTTGATGCGTATCTCGGTGATAATATAGAAGAAAGAAAGAGACTGATTGAGGAAAAAGGCTCCATGTATCTGGACTTTCTCGACCTCTCCTGATTGTTTACTACCGGTTTGTCTGGGTAAAAGACCAATAAGACAAATCCAAATACCGATAGCAAGGCCCCTGAGAAGGACCTCTTCCCGGGGGCTTTATTTCCCACCTGATCTCGAAATATTGTTTTTTGCTGTATTCCACGGCATTTCATAAAACTTGTGAAAAGGCTGAAAAAAGCGAAAATAGTCCTTGACCCATCGGATCATATGAGATATATTATAGTAGCCACTCAAGGGGTCGGG
>CALFKA010000181.1 GCA_937880545.1 uncultured Clostridia bacterium
AGATAAGTCAATAACAAAAGGAGGTGTCATGAAGAATTGCAGTATGCCCTCAACACAGAATATTAGCTGTGAACTGAGCGGAAATATCGCTGTCTTTAAGATGAACAGGCCAAAGGCACTCAATGCGCTCAATGATCAGACGCTCGAGGAACTGAATGCGTTGATTGATTGGGCAAAGGGGTGCGAAGAGGTTCGAGGAGTCATCATTACTGGAGAAGGGAAAGCTTTTGTCGCGGGAGCGGATATCTCGCAGATGCGTGACTACGGAGCAAGTGAAGGAAGAAGTTACGCAGCAAAAGCACAGGGAGTGTTCAACGCCATTGAGCGATTGGAGAAACCTGTCATTGCAGCAGTCAATGGCTATGCTCTCGGTGGAGGATGCGAGCTTTCCATGGCTTGCGATATCCGCATTGCTTCGCTAAAAGCGGTGTTTGGACAGCCGGAAGGGAGACTGGGTGTCATTCCTTGCTTTGGAGGAACCCAGCGTCTGCCCAGGATCGTCGGTGTCGCCAAGGCAAAGGAATGGATCTTTACCGGCCGACAGATCAATGCCCAGGAGGCACTTAATGCAGGACTTGTCAATCAGCTGGCGGAGCCGGAAGAGCTGATGGATGAGGCGAGAAAGATGATGGAAAGTATCTTCCAGATGGCACCACTTGCTGTCGCATATGCAAAAGTGGCGATCCAGGGCGGTCTGGAGATGGAACTTTTACGTGCGCTGGACTTTGAACGCGACGTTGCAGCGTTGACGTTTGCTACTGAAGACAAACAAGAAGGCATGGCGGCATTTCTGGAAAAAAGAGATCCCGTATTTAAAAACAAGTAGGAGGGCACATGGACTTAAATATTGTCCTGAGCATTATCGGACTGCTGGTTGCAATGGTAATCCTTGTCGTGCTGGTCATGAAAGGAGTCAATATCTTTATCATTGCCTTTATTTGTACCGCTGTTGTTGCATTAACCGGCCAGATTCCGATCTATGACGCATATAAGACGCACTACATAAGTGGTTTTGTCGGGTTTTTTTCCGCCAATTTCTTTGTCTTTCTGACAGGTACGATGCTCGGTAAAGCGATGGAGATCACCGGCGGCGCAAAAGCGATCGCGAAGATGCTCATCAGCGGACTGGGTAGTGAAAAAGCGTTTCTGGCTATTCCGCTGGCCTGTGGCGTACTGGGCTATGGCGGCGTCAGTGCGTTTGTCATCAGTTTTGCCGTGTTCCCGATCGCGCTTCAGGTATTCCATGAAGCTGACCTTCCCCGAAAATTCATTCCCGCTGCGCTGACATTCGGGTGCTCAACCTTTGCCATGGTAGCCCCTGGCGCGCCACAGATTCATAACGCCATCGTTGCAAATGCCATGGGAGTGGACATTATGGCTGGTGCCGTAGTGGGTTTCATCAGCTGTGGCGCCATGCTTGTCATGGGAAGTGTCTGGCTCTATGCGATGATCAAAAAAGCCAAGGCAGAGGGCGGCCATTTTATCGCCAAACCCATGGATGTCTTCGGAAAAGACAATGAGAAGCTTCCGATGGGCCTGGTTGCACTGATTCCCCTCATTGTCACGGTGGTGCTGATCAATATCAAGATCGGCGGTGAAAACATAGTGAAACTCGAAGTCGGGCTTTTCCTTGGAACCCTGTTGACGATTCTTCTCATGAACCGCTTCCAAGACAACAGAAAGCTCTTTGATCACTTCGCAGATGCCATTCGTAGCAGTATCTTTGCGATCACGAATACTTGCGCGGTCGTGGGATTTGGCGCTGTTGTAAAGGCTGCTCTGTCATTCCCTCTGATTGTCAATGCGATGACCAATATTCCCGGTCCTCCGGTTGCTGGAGTCGCTGTAGGAACCATGGTCATTGCCGGCATCACCGGTAGTGCTTCAGGAGGGCTAGGTATTGCTGCTCCGCTTCTTGGACCAGCTTTCCTGGCAAAGGGTGTATCTGCCGCTACGATGGCTCGTTTGATGGCGATTTCATCCTCTTCTTTGGACTCGCTGCCTCATAACGGCTATATCGTCACCGTCACAAATGGTGTCTGTAATGAGACGCATAAAGATGCCTATGGTGCCGTCTTTAAACTTACAGTCATCGTTCCTTTTATCGCCACGATTCTTGCGGTCATCCTATTTGCGATGTTCCCGCAGTTACCCTAAGGAGATGAATTATGAATAAACCATTAGCAGGTGTCAAAGTCGTCGATCTGACCTATTTTGTCGCGGGACCAGGAACAGCCAAAATTCTCGCGGACTGGGGCGCAGACGTCATTAAAGTGGAGCCGAGCTTTGGCGACCCGGCAAGAAAAACCGGTGCGACGATGACGATGCCTATCGAAGACGACAACAATCCCTTTTACTCACTGTACAACGCAAACAAGCGCGGCATGAGCATAAATCTTAAATGCCCTGAAGGTTTGGAGCTAATGGACAAGCTCTTAGCCAGTGCCAATGCTTTTGTCACCAGCTACCGAACAGGTGCGCTGAAGAGGCTCGGGCTCGACTACGAATCTATGTCGGCTCGACACCCACATATTGTCTGGGGACAGATTAACGGATTTGGTGATTACGGTCCGGCAAAGGATAACCCCGGGTTTGACACCGTTGCTTTTTGGGCGCGCAGCGGAGCCATGATTGATATTGCGGAGATGGGCCAGCCCATCAATCCCCCTATTGGCTTTGGAGACGCTACGACTTCCTGCTCGCTCGCCGGAGGCGTCTGTGCCGCTCTCTATGAGCAGCAACGAACAGGCAAAGGTCAGAAGGTGATGGTTTCACTATTCGGACAGGCGATTTGGAATTTAAGCAGTCTTGTGGCTTCCACGCAATTTTCTGATGTGTATCCCAAGACTCGTTTTAATGCCATCTCACCGGTCATAAATTCCTATAAATGTGCCGACGATCGATGGATATTCCTGAGCATCCTCGAGCATGAGAGATATTTCGAGGCTCTTTGCAAAGTCATTGGTAGAGAAGATCTGATTGACGACGAGCGCTACAATACGACTCTTGCAGGAAAAGAAAACGCGAAAGAATTGATCGCGATTATTGACGAAGCGTTCCTCTGCTGCTCACAGGATGAATGGGTTCGAAAGCTGACGGAAGCGGATATTGCGCATGAGCGTATCCAGCATGTGGTAGAAGTCCTGGATGATGCACAGGCGCTTGAAAACAAGTACATTGTGGAGGTTTCTTCTCGCAATGGTCAAAAGGTGAAAACAGCGATGACACCGGTAAAATTCGGTAACATCGAACCGAATATCGACTGCGATGCACCTTGCATCGGCCAACACAATAGAGAATTACTCAAAGAACTCGGTTACACCGATGAAGACATCGACGGATTCGAAGCTTCCGGTGTAGTGGCTTCGAACTAGGAGGAAAGAATGCAATTATCATTTTCCCCGGCGGAGGAAAAGATTCGTGAAGTGGCGCGGGAGTTTGCACTGAAAGAAGTTGCGCCCCTGGCCGAAGAGATCGACAAACAGGGCCGCTATCCGATGGAAACGGTCCAGAAGATGGTAAAGGTTGGCTTTACTGGAATCGGTGTGCCGGAAGAATATGGCGGAAGCGGCGGCGATGAGGTGACAAAAGCGATTGTCGTGGAAGAGCTGGCGAAGAAATGCGGATCAACCGCAGCCATCCTGTCGATCCAAGGTATCTTGGCACAAGCTATTTTGAACTTTGGTACGGAAGAGCAGAAGCAGTTCTATCTTCCGCAACTCACCTCCGGAGGCAAGATTGGTGCCTTTGCGCTGACCGAGCCGAATGCCGGAAGTGACGCAGGAGCGGTGCGTACTCGCGCTGTCAAAGACGGGGATGATTATGTCATCACCGGAACCAAGTGCTTCATTACCAGCGGAGGACAGGCAGACTATGTGTTAGTTTTTGCGCTGACGGAACCTGCCAAAGGCCTGCGTGGGATGAGTGCCATTTTAGTTGCGAAGGGAACGCCCGGATTCTCCGTCGGAAAAGTGGAAGACAAAATGGGGATACGCGCCTCCGAAACGGTCGAACTGATCTTTGACAATTGCCGAGTCCCTCAGAGTAATTTATTGGGGAAAGAAGGAAAAGGATTCTCGATAGCCATGATCTTGCTCGATGGAGCTCGCATCGGTGTCGCTGCTCAGGCGCTGGGTCTTGCACAAGGTGCGCTAGATGAAAGCGTGAAATATATGAAAGAGCGCAGCCAGTTTGGCGGCCCGATCGCTCGCCTTCAGGGTCTGCAGTGGTACATTGCAGAAATGGCAACCAAGACCGAAGCCGCTCGTTGGCTGATGTATCGTGCAGCCTCACTGAAAGCGCAGGGCTTGCCACATTCTAAAGAAGCAGCCATGGCAAAGCTCAATGCTTCGGAAAACGCACGCTTCGTCACAAATCTGGCTCTTCAGATTCATGGAGGATATGGCTTCATGACGGATTATCCCCTGGAACGAATGTTGCGAGACGCCAAAATCACGGAAATCTATGAAGGCACATCCGAGATCCACAAAGTCGTCATCTCTCGAGCGGTTCTCGGGTAGGGAGGAAACATGAAAGTAGTCGTTTGCATGAAACAAGTCCCGGACACGAACGAAGTCCGGATTAATCAGGAGACGGGAACATTGATCCGCGACGGTGTGCCGAGCATCATGAATCCCGATGATAAAAATGCGTTGGAAGAGTCTCTTCGCATGAAGGACGAATGGGGTGCTGAGGTAATCGCCCTGAGTATGGGTCCGCCCCAGGCTTCAGAAATCCTTCGGGAAGCGCTGAGCATGGGGGTGGATCAGGCCATACTTTTGAGTGACCGAAAATTCGGGGGTTCAGACACATGGGCGACAGGTAGCATTCTCGCTGCTGCTGTAGAAAAAATCGGAGACGTGGACGTGGTCTTCTGTGGCCGACAGGCAATTGACGGAGACACGGCGCAAGTCGGACCGGAAATGGCAGAGTTTTTGAACATTCCTCAGATTACATACGTAAAGGAACTCTCGCGGGAGGGAGAAGCGCTGCGGGTACGCCGGTTCTCCGAATATGGCGACTTTGTCTACCAAGTCACACCGCCTGTACTATTGACGGCGATAAAGGACCTCAATGTTCCCCGTTATCCGAGTGTCCGGGGCATACTCAAACACTACGATCCTGAGGTGCAAGAGATCATTACATGGGGCTTTGATGATCTAGGCGTGGATGAGAGCCGAGTAGGGCTGGGCGGGTCGCTGACGAATGTCTACCGCTCCTTTGTCCCTGTGAAGAGCAAGCAGATCGGAAGAGCACACGTCTGAACTCCAGTCACATCACGATCTCGTAT
>CALFKA010000182.1 GCA_937880545.1 uncultured Clostridia bacterium
CGAACTGCTCCCTGTACTGTTCGGGAATATACTCAATGGACCAAATGACATATCTGTAGTCATTTCCCAGAGCCCCGGTCAGTTTGAAAAGCAGGAAGTTGGGAAGGACGCCGTACATCTGTGCGATATCATGGAAGGTCAATACATTCTGAGGGGTAATCCTCACGACCTGATAGACTCTGTACGTTCCGTCTTCTCCAGGAATAATCGTCGTGTCATATTTTGGTGCGGTTCCTCCGCTTATCGAGTAGTCGATCAGATTGCCATTGTCATCATTGAACGGCAGATCTTTGAAAACAAAATACTACTGATTGGGCGCATACGCGGTATTCCACTCGGGCTGTAGCGTAGTGGCTACACCATTAGCTAAAAGAGTGAGTGTAATTGATGGCGGACGATCTCCAGAACTATTATTGTTATCATTCCAGAAAACATACCCTTCAAGATTAAAAGTAGGAAGGGGATTATTCATAGGAGAGATCGGTGCTTCCATCAACATCATTTCTTCAGAGGGCAGCGCCTCTTCAGTCGTTGCGCTTTCAACTTCTTTGTTTTCTTCTATCGGTGTTTCTATTTCCGCTTCTTCAGTAACAGGTTCTTGAATCACCTCTTCCTTTGGAGCTTCTTCTGAGGATTCCTTTTGCTCTTCCGGTAAAGGTTCCTCCACTATCGCCGACTCCTCTTCCGGTAATGGCTCCTCTACTACCGCCGGATCCTCTTCCATCACAGGCGTTTCTTCCGCTAACGGTGGCTCCTCTTCAGGAAGTTCCGGAATTTCGGGCTCTGTCACCTCTTCTTCGACAGGCGCTAACACTTCTTCAGCTGCATTGATTGTCTGAAGAGCTTGCGGCTCAGGAACTTCTTCCGGGGGTGGGGGCGGTGTCTCTTGCAGTACAGGTGGTTCTTCTTTGATAACTTCGGGTTTCGGTTCAGGTTTTGCTTGCGTCTCTTCTATCTGCTCTACTTCCGGTATTTCTTCCGCAATCTCGCTTCCTTCTGCTTGTGCATAAGAGAGCCCTGGAGAAATGAGAGACGTGAACAAAAAAGCGAAGACTAAAATAATCGATAACATACGCTTCTTTTTCATGGGGTCCTCCATTTGCCTCATCGACGCGAGGCAAACTATTTTGGGCTTTTGCTATGATGTTGTGAGATAATTGATCGAAGATAGAATAAGAAACTTGTCGAGTGATCTGTAGAGTGTCGATAGCAGAAGCTTGGAATAGAAAACAGAACATAATAGACAATTGGGGGAGGGACCGTGGCAGTGACTCTGGAATATCATCCCATTAATAGATATTGTCTTTTCCTATCAACTTGTTGTTCCGTCATAAGACTAAAAATTTCATCTAGTAACTGCCTTTTACCCCACCAACGTTAACAGTAGCAACTAAAAATGATTCTTTTTGTCACTTGCCAGTTTGTTTATTAACGCAACTAACTAGATATATATGCTGAATCATCCCTCATGAAGTTTCACCCTATTAAACATCGTTCCCGATGGGCTGAATCCACAGAACCGCGCGTGACTCTCAAGTTCAGCAAAAAGAAGCCTCCAATGAGGCTTCGAGTCATCACAGAGCGGTTACCTGTTATTTGGTTTCTTTTTGCGGGCGAGAAAGATTACCCCTGCGGCAACCAGAGCCAACCCTGCAAAAAGGTAGATCTTTTCATTTTCACTGCCCGTACCGGGAAGTTTGGGCGCATCGTATTTGTTTTCAAAGACGATCTTTTCTCCCTCAATCATACTCTTTGCTTCAAAGACTCCTTTGTCATTGACCGTTACTTCCGTTGTGACGAGGAAGGCCTTGGTATCATAGACAACGTCCTTGAGATCGCCTTTTACTTCTTTAACCAGCAGTTCGTACTTGCCGGAGAGCTTGAATTCAATTTCAAAGGTAAAGCTGCCATCTGCCGCATTCTTTACCGTACGGATGATCTTATCCGGATCGGCTTTGTTGGCGATGGTAAAGCTGAATTCACCGGCTTTTAGTTCACGTCCGATCAGTTTCTTCAGTCCTTCGATTGACACCTTGATCGGCATCGGCGGAGTCTTCGTATTGGTGATCGTCAGCGTGCCATCGTCTGCTTTTCCATAGACAGGCTCCTGGTAGCCTTCCGGCACTGCTTTTTCTTTCACTGTATAGTTCCACTCGGCGAAAGCATCATCGAGTTTCGGAAGTCCGGTCCAAGTGATTCTCCACGCGCTCAGCTCCTTGGCGTCCACTGTTCCATCAACAACTGCGGTATCGATAAGGGTTCCACTTCGGTAGAGTTCGACCTCAATGGCAGGAGCTCCTGAAGCTCCATCTGTCCAGATCTTCTCTGCGATCACATCGACAGTTGGAGGTACATAGGTGTTTTCCACCGTAAAAGCCAACCCATTTGAGGTCACCTCACTCGTGTAATCCGGCACGGTCTTCTCAGCTACTTTATAGGTGTAGGCAAGCAAATCATCGTCGTACTTAGGCAGTCCTGTCCATGTATACTTCCAGGCCTGTGTCTCCGACTCATCCACTACGCCATCAAGCACTACGCTCTTGATGGCTGTTCCGTTCTGCAAGAGTTCGATCGTCACAGCCGGCTTCTGGGCCGGCCCGCCTACCCATGTTTTCTCGACAGAGACGTCTACCAGCGGAGGTGTGTAGACATTGTCGAATACCATATCCGCTGAGTGATGAAGGGCAACAAGGAGCTTACCTCCGCCGGCATCGGCGATGGTCACTTCGAGTTGAATCTCGAGAGGATCATACGTCACACCCTCCAGATCTCCCGGCACCTCTTTGATGGTGTGTTTGAAGGATTTGCCGATGTCTTCCTGCGTAAAATTGATAGCCGGGAATACGACTCTGCTTGGATCCCCTTCATATCCGTTGAGAACAGGGGCAGCATTTAGCTTCACTCCATTTTCATCGAATATATCGAAGGAGAATTCTCCCATCGCCAGCGTCCTGCCTGACAACACCTTACTGACTTCAGGTACCCAACTGCCGGAGGCTACATAATGATTGGCAAACACGACAGCTTCCGGCTGGATCTCTTCGCCGTCCAAGCTGTAAACAGCCGTCGCCTGAAGAGCTCCTTCGACTTCCACCACTGTCACTTTCACATCATAGACGAGACCGGAGTACGTCATTCCCCCTTCTTTTTGAGCATCACCGGGAATCATCTCGTAGATCTCATAGAAATACGTACCCGCCATGGTGTAGCCAATAGAGCTGAGATCGGAAGAGCACACGTCTGAACTCCAGTCACATCACGATCTCGTA
>CALFKA010000183.1 GCA_937880545.1 uncultured Clostridia bacterium
TCAACAATTATTTCGGCTGATATTTTTTTATTTCATCATTCTTGGATAACTTCCCACAAAACAAAAATCCGTGATTGTCCTTCTGGCTTGGAGCCAGTTCTCAAATCACGGAAAGTGCTTATTTACTCTGGTTTCTACACGCTTACTTATCCACCCTTGACATCAATACTACCGTCTCCACGTGACCTGTATTGGGGTAGAGATCGACGAAGAAACTCTTGTCAATTTCGTAGGCTTCTCGGAGCACCTCCACGTCGCGGACTTGCGTCACCGGGTTACAGGAAACATAGAGGATCGCCGGGGGACGGACCTTGAGAAGAGATTGGACAACTCTTGGATGAAGCCCCGCACGCGGAGGATCCACTACAACCAAGTCTGGAGAGTCAAGCTCTGCCTCGATAGCCTCTTTGACATCTCCTATGTAATACTCACAGTTATGAAGGTCATTTCGCAGTGCGCTTTGTTTTGCTGCTTCCACAGCTTCTTCGCTCAGTTCAATGCCAATAATCTTTTTGTATTTCTTCGAAGCAATCTGTCCGATCGTCCCGGCTCCACAGTAAAGATCCCAGAGCACCTCTCCCCCCTCCATCAGCTCCAGTGTCTTCTGAAACAAAATCTGCGCTCCAGCGCTGTTGGTCTGGAAGAATGAAGCTGGGTAGATTCGAAAACTCAAGTCGCAGAGCTCCTCTTCAATAAAATCCTCCCCGGAGAAATAGCTAAGAGAGTCGTAGTGCACAAAGTTTCCATGACGATCATTTCTTCCAATGAGAAATCCTCTGATTCTTCCTTCGAGCTCCAGAGCGCGCAGGCGATGATCCAGTTCTTCTCCGTTTACTTCCCCCTGCGAACTTACGATCAGTACGATCAGTATCTGTCCCGTAAACTCGGCACGGCGCAACAAGAGAAAGCGAAGGAGCCCCTCATGAGAGTAGATGTCATAAAACGGCAGCTGCTTCTCAGTGAAGTAGGCAGCAAACATGTCCCGGATCTTTCTGAGATCTTCGTGGATCAGAAGGCACTCGGAGGTGTCAAGGACATTTCTTCGCATGGCTTTCTGATGAAAACCCAGGTGAAGGGGGCCTCCTTTATACTGATTGCCAAAAGTGAAGTCCACCTTGTTTCTATAACCGTATTTCCGGTCCGCCCCAAACAGTCCCTCATGGTGAACTAGTGAGATTCCTTTCTCCCTGAATAACTCCAACACTTCCTGTTCTTTCAGGCTTCTCTGCTCATCGAGAGGCAGGTGTTGACTGACACAGCCACCACAAAGGCGAAAGTCCTTGCAGAGTTTCTCACCCTGATACGGCGTTTCCAGCACACTTAATAAATGGCCGGTCGGGTACCCGTGTTTCTTCCTGGCACCTCTTGCCATCACTCGCTCACCTGGAAAAGCACCTAGTACGCGGTGCTCTCCTCGCTCGCTGACTCCTATACCTTCTGCACTGAATTGTGTTCGTTTGATGAGAACTTCATAGTCTTTGGCGATGACTTTGTTCCTTTCTGTATCTTGCATGACGGGGTTGCGTTAATTATACTAAATCTTAGGAGGAACTTTATGCGAAAATTCCTGGGCATCACGCTGATCGTGCTGGGGCTCCTTGTCCTGGGTCTGTATTTCGGTTTTGGCTTTCTCATGCAAAAGACGACCGACACAGCTTTTCTTGAAGAATTGACCCCCGAAGACCTGCAGGCTAATAATGAGTTGGAGATCATCAACAATTACGAGTCTGTCAGCAATGTCTCTGTCATCGATGCGTATATCAAACTCAACGAAGTCTCTACTGAATATGTCATCGGACAGATTGTCATACCCGATGCCAATATCAACGTTCCTATCTCCCGCGGCACCAATGAGAGCAATCTCCTGTTAGGAGCCACCACTATGCGCTCAGACCAGAAGATGGGAGAAGGACACTATCCCTTGGCAGGTCACAATATCTCACGGAAGAAAGTCCTCTTCCATGGAGCCGACACGCTTGAGGACGGCACGGATATATATATCACCGATAAGGTGGATGTCTACCACTATAAAGTCATCGATCGCATCCAGATTAAGGATACAGATTTCAGCTGGCTCGACAACAGTGTGGCAGATAAATACGGAAAACCCACCATGTGCATTCTCACTTGTACGCTCCCGTATCGAGCGGGAGTTCGTGTCATCGTTCTCGCCACTTTAGAGGATGTCAGTCCCTACGAAGGTGGCATCAAGATTGTAAATTGATAGAATTCTTTGTAAAAGATCAACCCCCTCGATCATCTTTCAAGAGTAAAGACGATCGGGGGGCTTTTATCGTATGAGTAAATCTACTTTTCACTTGAGGGTGTGGCAACTTCCTGACAGGCGACGCCTGCCTGTTAGATTGTTCAGCCCGAGGGGATGCTGCTATAGGTGACGATCCGGGTGACGAAAGAATCCAATTCGCTGAAAGCTTCGGACACTTCCTCTCCCTGCTCCCAGGCGTAACGCCTCTGCATCTCTTCTCCCTCAGCTACCTCCAGATACGCCGGACTCTCAGGTCTTCCCGGTGGCAGCAAAGTAAAGAACTTTTCAAATCGTCTCTGCAGAGGTCCGAATTTATTTTCCTGTACTGAATAGTACAGGTCATAGAGAAGATCATCGTCTGTCAGTTCGTCTCCTTCGGGAGGCATATACGTGGCCATGCGCAGTGTGAGATCCGGCGAAAAGCTATTGACTTGTATGAAGTCCTGCCCATCCTGCTCAAATCGGTAGACTTGGCTCAGGACTGATGTGGCGATATTCATGTTCTCCTCCCTGTTTTTAAAAGATACCCTCAGGGAAAAGTAGCTACCCCGAACATAGCAGGAGCGAATGAATGGAGATAGGTAAAAAGGAAGCCGGAGCGGTGGCTCCGGCTGGTAGTGCAAACTCAACTGCGTTTTTTCTTTATCTTCCTCGATCCTCGCAACGGGAGACGAGGTAACGAAAGAACTTGGGAGATTGGGGTTGATCCCCTTCATATTCGGGGTGAAACTGCACGCCAATGACATTTCCGTCTTCGCTCTCGATCACTTCCACCTGGCCGTCTGCGCTAAAGGCAGTGGCAATAAACCCTTCCGCAACACGTCGGACTCCCTGGTGATGAAAACTGTTCACGACCATCTCGTCGCCGAATAGTTCTTTCATCACACCGGAACGGTGGAAAATCCTGTGATAGTTGACATGCAAAAGATCATCATAAGCTCGGTGACGAACATAGGGCACTCTGTCTTCGGGAATATCCTGATAGATATCTCCACCTTCAGCGATATTAATGAGCTGCATGCCACGGCATACGCCCAGGACCGGAAGATTTCTTTTTCTGGCTGCCTTGTAGAGACGCAGTTCAAAATCGTCTCTGCGCCAATCAATATAGCTGCTGTTGGGATGGGGGCCTTCTCCAAAGTAGAAGCCTGCGACGTCATTGCCACCCACAAAGACTAGTCCGTCAACGGCATCGAGAATCGGTTCCACAGGATCTTTAGCATCAAAAGTGGGGATAATCAGAGGGATCGCTCCGGCTCGTTCCACGAGCTGGGTGAAATACTCGTTTGTTTGATCATATGTGCGCCGCCCTTCTCGCAACGGCCAACAGAGAATACCGATGACTTTCATTTTCCCCTCCCGGCTACACGCACAAAGTGTCCCAGTAACCCATGAAATTCTTCTCTGTGAGACATCCGCTCCGGATGAAACTGTACACCGAGAAGCCAGCTACCTTCTGTGCCTTCAAAAGCCTCTATAATTCCATCAGGAGCTGTGGCTGTTACCTTCAGGGTCTTAGCCAGATCTTTGATCGCCTGATGGTGAACAGAATTGACGACGACTTTTTCTTT
>CALFKA010000184.1 GCA_937880545.1 uncultured Clostridia bacterium
CCATGCTGAAGACATTTTCCTCCGCTTTCGATCAATTCGCTTCGACTGTCGATGCGACGGACTTTGATACTTTCATTGCTCTTCTCAAAGGGGCACTGACGCGCTTTGATGAGAGCATGAAGCGCATTGAAGCGATTGCGGCTGCGCTGGACAGCGCTGTCATCCGAGAGCAGCTCGATATCGGCGGCACCAGCAATACTCAGCTGGAGGCGGCACTGGCTTACGTGGAAAATCAAAGACAGAAGCTCTATGCCGAAACTCAAGAGCTGCGTGCCATCCAGACAACCCTCAACGGTCTCGAGCCGCTGGTTCAGGGGATGATCGACTCCCTGACCACCTTGAGAGACGAGTATGAAGTTGTTCGGGGCATGATCAGCCGGATGAATGCGACTATACAGGCGCTCAATCCCGAAGAACTAGCCAAGATGAAAGATGGCCTGCAGGCTTTTTCCGCCGGCTACAAAGAATTCCACAACGGATTGGTGCTCTATGTCGATGGAGTAAAACAGGCCGCCGCCGGTGCACAGCGACTGGATAAAGAAGGAGTCGCTGCCCTTCAGAGCGGAGCGAAACAGTTCGCAGGGGAGAGTTCTCGCATCGCCTCCGGTGTCGATCAACTGGCAGAAGGTAGCGAGACCCTAAGCTCGTCCCACGGACAGCTTGTGGAAGGCGATAAGGCACTTCTAGATGGTCTGGGACAGTATGAACAGGGAATGGGTCAGTTTTCCGGAGGTGTCCGCAGTTTCTCAGAGGGAGTGAAGACGCTGGCCAGTGGTGGCGACCAACTAAAGAGTGGCGCCAATACGCTTAAAAGCGAGACCAGCAATATGGACGAACAGATGAAGGCAAAGATCAAAGAAGCGATGGGAGACTATGTGCCCGGTGAATATACGCTGGTATCGTTTGCCGATGAGCGAAATACGGGCATTCAAAAGGTCCAGTTCATCTACCTCACGGAGGCACAGACGGCGGAAGAAAAAGTAGAAGAAGTTGTCGTGGATGAGCCCCCCAAAACACTCTGGGAGAAATTCCTCGACTTGTTCCGATAAGTCTTGAAAACACTGTTACCATTGGATCTGACAAAATATCCTTCATATAGCTGCCATAACAGGCAGCTTTTTTTCTGTTGACAGAGAGAAATGTGAGAGCTATTATCAGATGGGTAATACATTACCTATTGGAGGGAATATGAAAAAAAGCCTGCGCGCCTTACTCCTACTGATACTGGTTGGCATCCTGCTGATGACAGGTGTCTTTGTCCTGATGAGCAGCAAAGTGAACGAGCTTGAAAAGCGTGATTATGCGGGTCTGGATACTACTTCTATTCCTGATGGTGTCTACCGGGGAGAGGCAGAAGCGCTTCTTATAAAAGCCGAGGTGGAAGTAAGTGTTCGAGGCGGACAGCTGGAATCCATTGAGCTGATCCGTCACTCTCATGGCCGAGGAGAGGCGGCAGAAATCATTACGGAGCATATGGTGGAACAAAATACTGTGGACGTCGATACGATAAGCGGAGCTACGGCATCTAGTGTTGTCATCAAAGCCGCCGTCTTCGATGCGCTGGAGCAGAAGGCAAAGCCATGAAAAACGAAAAGCTGGAGATGCTGAAGGTCACAGACAGGCACTTCCTCTTTGCCATGATCACCGCCCTTGCCAATCGCATGCAGTCGGTAGGGGACACATTTTTTGATGAGATGACGTGGAAGCAATGGTTTGTTTTGCTGGGAGCCAGTGTCTTTGAGAGCCCTCCTGCGATCACGCAGGTAGCTGCATTGATTGGTACTTCCCATCAAAATGCCAAACAACTTTTGCTGCGTCTTCAAAAGGCAGGATTTGTCAGTCTGGAGAAAGATCCGATGGATCAGCGGCGAACGCTGGTGCACTTTGCAGAGAAGTTTTTTGAGTTTGAAAGAACATATCGAGAAGACAGCCAGGAGTTCATCCATGCTATCTATGAGGGCATCAGCGAGGAAGAGGTGCGCACAGCAAGAAGAGTTCTTACAGCTATCGATGATAACCTAATGAAGCTGAGTGCTTATCAGGCGAGAACCGGAGGAAAGAAATGATCGTCTTTCTATCAGATGGCAGGGAGCAAGAGGTGGGTCAGCGCCTCTATGAGGAAGTGACAACTAGAGGGGTGGATGCCCGGTATATCTCCCTTGAAGACAAAGACATCAGGCCTTGCTTGGGCTGTAGCAGCTGCAGTGGATCGACCTTTCGCCGTTGTGTCCAGAAGGACGGGATGGAGGATGTTCTCCATAGTGTAGCCGACTGTGACGCTTGGCTCATCATCACACCCGTCCACTTCGGCGGTCTTTCTTCCACCGCCAAGTGCGTTCAGGAGCGCATGGTTCCTCTCGGGGATCCGCGTTATTATGTGCGAAAGGGAGAGCTTGTCAAAGGAATGGGAAAAGGAAGCCAAGCCTTCTATTTGGTCGGCGTGAAGGATCATTGTTCACAGAAAGAAAAAGAAGTATTTCACTCCCTTCACAGGGAAAATGTCCGGATTATGAATTGTCCGGGTCAGGCGTTTGTCGTAGAAAAACAGCCGGAAGAGGAGACGATCAGAAAGATTGTCGAGGTGCTGCTCCATGACGAAAAATAAGGAGTCTCTCCTTTTGATAAACGCAAGTCCAAGATTGAAAGGAACCAGCGTGATGCTCCTTCATCGAATCCAACGAGTGACAGGAGGGGAACTTGTCCATCTCTACCAGGGAGAGATTACCGCGGTCTTGGAGAAGATGAAAAGCGCGGAAAAGATTGTCATCAGTGGCCCATGTTATGTCAACAGCTATCCGAGCCGGGTGGTCCACCTGCTGGAAGAAGCAAAACAGTCAGAGATGGGGGAAAATCAGAAGCTCTATGGTGTCATCAATGGCGGCATGCCTTATGTCCATACACACAAGTCAGGCATCGACAGCCTGGAGCTCTTTGCCGAACAGTGTGGATTTACGTGGATGGGTGGTTTCGTCCTGGGTGGCGGCGCCATGCTCGATGGACGAGCGCTGGAAAAACATCTCTCATCGAAGAAAGTGGTGCCGGCTTTTGATGCGTTCACTCAGCATATCTTGGAAGGAGAACCTTCGCCGGACGTGCTGTATACACAAGCGCAGACCCCGCCCGGCATAGTCATGACCCATGTCTTTGCCCGACTGCTCTCCTTTCTCGTGACACGCAAATTAAAAAAGCAGGGACTGCATCCTTCGGATAAGTATCCCTGCGTCAGATGATGCAGTATATTTTTGCATGATGAGTATATCAGGTAAGATCTCTTCGCATCCATCGGGGGTGACAGTCGATATCGCGGATAGAGCAGTCGTGACAGCCAAAGACTTCAGGGGCATGCTCCGCATCAGTATAGGAGAAACCCTCTCTTTCGAAAAAACCGGGGGATTTGGCGACGAGCCAGATAATGTGAGCACCTCTTCTACGTGCTTCCTCGATGACATGCGCAAGGAGCCGGCTACCCCGTCCCTGCGAGCGGTAGGCCGGAAGCATCGCAATGCCGTCGACAACCCAGTGTCCTTCCCTCAGACCGAGGGATGCAGCACCGACGAGAACCCCGTCTTCTATATCGGTCCAGATTTTCTGGACATGACGATCTACCGGTTCATTGCCCATCTCCAAGCCTTGCTCCAGAAAGAAAGAATCTATTTTTTCAAGCTCTGTCGTTGTCTGTATCATCGCATCCTCCTTGAGACTATATCTCTATTATAAGCAGTAGGAGTATAAAGGAACAGATAATATTCAAAAAAGTTACTTGAAATACTTAAATAAAAAGCTCGAATTTTGGATTGTTAAGAGGAAGGAAGGATCTTTCGATTTCTTTCCTTTTTTTTCATTGAAATGTACTCAAAAGGGTATTTCCGGTATCGTTTCTATTTTGTAAACTTTAACTGAAAGAAAGTAGCAATCGAAAATCATTAGGCTTCTATTGTTGAAACTGATGGGGTTCGCCGCCTGCTGAAGGACACGGAGACTACTGCGGGTCAATGCGACACATTCCCGCCCTTTCACGATTCTCTGCCTTTGCCGATTCTTTCCCTTTTTGACTCTATAAAAAAAGCGTAAAGTGCTATAGATCTGTAAGGAAAAGACACCCAACAAGCAGAAGCAACTTTAGGACAAAAGTCCTGAAAAAGACAACATAGCGGTTGTGCCGCAGAATGGAGAGACCATGAAAAAAATCCTTGTCCTATTACTTATCGCTCTATTGATCTTGCCTTTGGTGTCATGCGGAGGTGGGAAGGAAGCCTCGCCGGCCGCCTCAAATGAACCTGCTCCTCAGACCGCAGCAGACCCCAATCTCGGCAAGTGGCTGGCCCACTCGGTCAATATGTTTGAAATTGACTCGAATGCCGCCGATATCTGGGAGAAAGGTTTTACCATCGAACTTCTCGATGGCGGAAAAGCGGCTCTGAATGTAGACGGGCAGAAATTAGAGGGAACTTGGAAGATGGAAGGCGACGCACTAAGTGTGTCGACAGCCAATGTCACGATGCCGGGATCATTTGAAGGCAATCTGATGCACCTGGAGAACGTACTTGATGCAGGCATGAACATGGTCTTCTACAAAGAAGGAACACCACAGCCTCCTCCTGTCGCATCTATTTTAGATGAGATCGACTTTGAAGAAGAGACCCCCTCCGATGTAGGCTCGGCGGAGTCGGGAAGCCTGGCCGGTGATTGGCACGGCAATGTGTATGTTTCGGATGCAACGGACGATTTTTTCCTCAAAGAGCCGCTTGAGGTCTGGGGCTACATTGGGGAAGAGCAGAGCGGAACGGACTTCTTTGAAATATATTTTCAAGAAGACATGGATCCTGAATCAGTGGTTGTCTCCATGTGGATCGAAGATAAGGGAAATGCCTTCACACCGATCATCGGAGAGGAAGACTGCTGGGTCTTCGATCGCTATCTCACGGCCGATGAAACCGAAGAACTGACCGGTCAGGTTGATGAGAACGGCGCACTGATTTTCTACTATTCATATGTAGAGGACGGCGAAAGTGCCAATCTGATGTTCTACCTGATGCGTGACGGGGAAACCTGGGTCGAGCCGAGCTCGGAGCTCTTTACAAAAGGAACCGGTATCAATATCGATATCACCGATGGTGCCGTGTTTACGCTTGGTCCTACGGATAACTATGCAGAGTCGGGATGGGTGCATAACAAAACAGGTACCATCCGCATGATGCTCCCGGAAGGCTGGTATAACGGAGGCTCCTCGAACGCGGTCGACTTTTCCATGCGTGCCCGTTCGGCGCCGACCAATGGCAACCTGATCGATGTCTATCTGCAGGAATACTCAACCATGCTCAAAGAAGAGAAGAATGCAAAGAATCAGCTTCTACTGGGCACAGCGGAGGATAAAATCCTGACAGATACCTATGGGGCGTATCCGGTTTGGTACAAGGTACTCGAAGGCGGTGAAGAGACGATCATTCAGGCGTATGCGGACTATAACGACACCCACTACGCATATATCGCCATCACGGTGCACAAAAGCTTTGGAACACTAGAAGACTTCAAAGCTTCGCCCGCCTGGCAGACCTTTATCGACACACTATACATTCAACCCTAAGTGAAAGCCATAATGGGCAGAGGTTCAGCTGACAATTGAACAAAGAGGGTATAGACCTTGTTGTTAAACAGGTTTATGCCCTTTTTCTTATCTTCGGATGCAGGGATCTTAGATTCGCCCTACCTCTTGCATCTCATGGGGAGAAATAGAGGTGTTTAAGGGAAAAGTCGCCCGAAAAGTGCTTGCACAGGCAAACAAAGAGTGCTATGATACTAAAGTTACCATTGAAAGTGGAAGTGAGGTGATTTTCCATGAAAAAAGATATCCATCCGGATTACCATGAGGTCGATGTGGTCTGCGCTTGCGGAAACACCTTCAAGACGCGTTCGACCAAAGACACCATTCGTATAGAAATCTGTTCTGCTTGTCACCCGTTCTTTACGGGAACCCAAAAAGCGCATGAGCGCGGCGGAAGAGCCGAGAGATTCAAGAAAAAATACGGCATTGAAGATTAGAGGCAACTCTAGTCTTTTTTCTTCTCGTGTGAACAACGAGAACGAAGGGTAAATAATAATATTATGGCAAAACTCTATTTTCGCTATGGAGCGATGAATTCGGGAAAGACCACCGCACTTATGCAGGTGGCGTATAACTATGAAGAGAGGGGCATGAACGTGCTCCTGATGAAACCCGGGATCGATACAAAAGGGGCAGATCTCTTAGTATCGAGACTAGGCGTGACAAGAAAGGTCGACCGTCTGATTGGCGCGGAGGACGACGTCGTCCTCTGTGTAAAAGAAGCATTGGAGGAAAAACCTCTCCACTGCATTCTTGTCGATGAGGCGCAGTTCTTTACGCCGCAGCAGATTGATGGACTGTTTGAGATCGTGCTCGATCTTGACATTCCTGTCATTTGTTATGGGCTACGAACAGATTTTCTGATGAACGGCTTCCCCGGAAGCACTCGGCTACTTCTTTTGGCGCACTCGATTGAAGAATTGAAGACGATCTGCCGCTGTGGCAGAAAGGCCGTCATCAATGGGCGAAAAGTTAACGGGAAGTATGTCTTCTCGGGTGAGCAGGTGGCGATTGAAGACGGCAGTGAGACGACCTATGAATCGCTGTGTGGACAGTGCTACTCACGACTCAGGGAGGCAGACCGTGGCTAAAATCAGCGTAGGCGGACAGGCACTGATTGAGGGCGTTCTGATGAGAGGGCCTTCAGGTATCGCGCTGTGCGTGCGAAAAGAAGATGGAGAACTGTTCTGTGAAGAGCAGGTGATTAACTCCGCCCCGGAAGGCATCTGGAAGCTTCCTGTTCTTCGGGGTGTCTTTGCGCTGGGTCAATCGCTGAAGATCGGCATCCGTGCACTAAACCGCTCGGGAGAGTTCTTCGGTGCGGGAGAGGAGAGCAAGTTTGACCTTTGGTTGGCAAAGCGTTTTGGTGAAAAGATGGGATCCAAGATCTCCATGGCACTGATGCTCGTCACGAGCCTCGGTCTTGCTGTGGTCTTCTTCATGGCGCTCCCGACCATTCTCGTAAGTTTTCTACAGGCGTGGATCCGTGTGCCGATTGTTCTGAGTCTCTTGGAAGGGCTAGTCAAGATGGGGTTGTTTTTTGCCTATATCCTGAGTATCCGCCGCATCCCGGAGATTCACCGCGTCTTTCAGTATCACGGAGCCGAGCATAAAGCTGTCTATAATTATGAATCAGGGAAGCCACTCAGCGTGGAGAATGCCAAAGGGTATTCCACCCTTCATCCGCGTTGCGGTACAAGCTATGTGTTTTTCGTATTGACGCTTAGTATCCTGTTTTTCTCCTTTGTTTCTTGGACAAGTCCTCTTCTTCGCACCGCATTGAAGATCGTCTTTCTGCCTGTCGTGGCAGGGCTTGGGTTTGAACTCCTGCGCTTTACAGCGTCTGAAAAACCGTGGGTCCGTTTTCTCCGTGCGCCGGGACTCATGCTTCAGAAGATCACGACGGCCGAACCCGATGACAAGCAGCTCGAGGTGGCGATCGAAGCTCTCAAGAGAGTCGTACCCGGTGAAAGCTAGCTCTGTATTTGGAAAGAAGGCTCATCGACTACTTCTTCAGAAAGTGACGGGGAAGAGTGCCGAGGAGTTATTTTTGGCGCCGGAGACAGAACTGAGCGTAGAGGAAGAGATGGAGTTTTCCCTTCTGGTGAATAAGCTTGAAGAAGGTGTTCCCCTCGCCTATCTCTTAGGAGAGCAGGAGTTCTACGGAAGAACATTTACTCTCAGTGAAGATGTGTTGATCCCGCGACCGGAGACAGAAGGTCTCTTGGAAAGAACGCTATCTTTTGAAGCACAGCGTGTTCTGGAACTCTGTACAGGAAGCGGTATTCTGGCTGTGAGTCTCGCCCTTGAAGGCAGAGATGTGAGCGCAGTGGATATTAGCCCGCAAGCGCTGCAGGTAGCCAAGAAAAATGCACTGAGATATGGAGTCCGGGTCCACTTTTTAGAAGGCGATCTCTTTGCGCCTGTACAGGGCACCTTTGATATGATCCTCGCCAATCCCCCGTATATTGACTCAGAGGAGTTGAAAGGACTGGCGGTCGCTTCGCAGGAGCCTCTTCTGGCACTCGATGGCGGCGTCAGAGGGATGGAAGTGATTGAGAGGATCTTAGAGGAAGCGCCTAAATACCTGAAGGAAGACGGAGTACTTCTTCTGGAAATGGGATGGGATCAGGCAGAAGAAGTGAAAAAGAAGGCGACACACTATGAGTGTGTTACGATAGAAAGAGATCTCTTCGGGCGAGATCGGTACGTCATAGCCCGATCAGGGAGGAAGCATGCTGGAAAAGTTAGATAATATTGAGAAAAAATATCGGGAACTGGAGACAATGATCTCTGACCCCGAGGTGATTGCCGACAATCGGCAGTGGCAGAAATACATGAAAGAGCACAGTGACCTGACGCCGCTCGTAGAGAAGATTGTGCAATATCGCCAGAATCTCGAGGAGATGGAGGGGGCGGAAGAGTTGCTTAGCTCAAGCGACCCCGAAATGCGTGAACTTGCTGAGATGGAGCATGAGCTTCTCAAAGAAAAAGATGAGACGCTCAAAGAAGAGCTCAAAGTACTCCTTCTGCCAAAAGACCCGAGCGATGAAAAAGACGTTATTTTGGAAGTGCGTGCCGGTGCCGGCGGAGATGAAGCCGGACTCTTTGCGGCAGAGCTTCTTCGCATGTACATGCGCTATGCAGAAAACCATCGGTGGAAGACGGAGATGATCGACTACTCGGAGAACGAAGTGGGCGGCATCAAGGAAGCCTCCGTACAAATTAAGGGAAAAGGCGCCTATTCCAAGCTCAAGTTTGAGTCGGGAACGCACCGCGTACAGCGCGTCCCCGAGACAGAAAGTGGTGGCCGCATTCACACCTCGACTGCGACGGTGGCGGTGCTCCCTGAAGCGGACGAGTTGGACTTTGAGATCGACCCCAATGATATCCGCACCGATGTATTCCGCTCCTCCGGCCACGGCGGCCAGTCCGTCAACACGACCGACTCGGCGGTGCGCCTGACACATCTTCCGACCGGCATGGTCGTCACCTGTCAGGACGGAAAGAGCCAGCAGATGAACAAGGAGCAGGCCATGAAAGTCCTGCGGTCGCGTCTGTTTGACAAGATGCGAAGTGAGCAGGAGCAGGCGATCGCCAGTGAGAGAAGACTGCAGATTGGGACGGGAGACCGCTCCGGGAAGATCCGCACCTATAACTTTCCTCAGGGTCGCATCACCGATCACCGTATCCACCTGAGTGTATATCAGCTCGAGAACTTCATGCTCGGTCAGATCGATGAGATGATCGAGGCGCTGGCAACGAATTATCAGGCAGAACTCCTGCAATCTATGGAATAATTTCCAAAAGAAGAAGAAGGATTAGTGAGCTCCCTTTCCATGAGTGAAAGCGGAGCTCTCTGTGTTTATTCAGTAGAAATGTGACATGCCTTAGAAATGACTAAATGATAGAGATAGATTCCAATGAATTCAATTGTTTGAAACGGATCAAATCATCTTTAATTATCCCCTTGGATGGGTAAGAACTAGGTACATCGGCGGATAATGGTTAGATTTCAAAGTAAACGCAACACCCATTGAAAAAACGGACCATCCGTGATG